>CALIEP010000326.1 GCA_938022345.1 uncultured Actinomyces sp. | reverse complement strand
CGCGACGCACGGACTTGCCATTCGACTCCATGGTGAGCTGCTGCAGGTATGCGGGGAAGCGGTGCAGGTACTGCGAGTACGGGAGTACTGCATGCGTGTCCGCACCCAAGAAGTTTGAATACCAAACGTTGAGCAAGCCCATGATGAGCGGGACATTATCCTTGGGTGCTGCCGAAGCGAAATGCTGATCGATTGCGCGCATGCCTCCAAGGAATTCCTCGAAGTGCTCAGGACCGATCGCAATCGCCAGGGAGGTTCCAATTGCGGAATCTACCGAGTAACGGCCGCCAACCCAATTCCAGAAACCGAAGGCATTTGCCGGATCGATACCGAATTCTGCGACCTTGTCCAGTGCCGTCGAGACAGCAACGAAATGCTTGGAAATTGCGTCCTTTTCTTGTTCGGGATCATCGCCGATGACGCCCTTTTCACGCAGCGACTTCAAGAACCAGTCACGAACCGCATGGGCGTTGGTGATGGTCTCCAAAGTGGTGAAGGTCTTCGAGGCTACGATCACCAGAGTGGTTTCGGGGTCCAGATCCTTGGTGGTCTCTCCCACGTCGGTCGGGTCAATATTGGAAATGAAACGGCATTCCAAGCCCTCTTGGACGTAGGGCTTCAAGGCTTCGTATGCCATGACGGGTCCAAGATCCGAGCCGCCAATACCCACGTTGACAACGGTCGCGACGCGCTTACCGGTGACGCCTACCCAATCTCCGCTGCGCACACGATTGGCGAAGGAATAGACACGATCGAGAACCTCACGGACATCTGCGACGACGTTGCGTCCATCGACGATCAGTTCCTCACCGGGGGCGCGACGCAGCGCGGTGTGGAGGACCGAACGGTTCTCAGTGACATTGATGCGGTCACCACGAAGCATGGCATCACGAAGGGTAAAAACCTCGGTCTGATCTGCTAGTTCAAGAAGCTGATTGAGAGTCTCTTCGTTAATCAGATTCTTGGACAGATCAATGTACAAGTCCCCGACTTTCTTCGTCCACTTCTGGGCGCGCTCTGGGTCTTGCTGGAACCAGCTACGCAGATCAGGGTTGAACACTTCTGCATGCTCATCCAGTGCTGCCCAAGCGGGGGTTGTCGTCGGGTCAATTGCGCTCATCGTGCTTTCTCCTGATGATCGACGGTCACGGGAATTTCCCGCTTAGTGATTAAAGCTCTCTGCTTGCATGATAGTCACCGGCTCGAGCTCTCGCGGCTGGGACTGCATGGACACTGCGGTCAGAATCGGGCGAAGATCACGCCACCACTGATCGAAGGGACGACGATTCGCCATGTCCAAATCATCGAACATTCGGTCTACCGGACGGACCTGGATTGTATTCCCCACGTCACCGATGTAGACAGCCTGCGAACGTCCCTGCGAGAACTGGCTGTCCAATTCACCCAGAGCGGCAAAGACTAGGCGAGTCGCAAGCAGACGGTCATAAGGACTGGGAGCTCCGCCCTGCTGGAGGTGCCCAAGCGCAGAGGAACGGACGTCGTAGAGCCCGTCACTTTCAGCCTCGAAAACGTTCGCAAGGAACTCACGGTTGTAATGCGCGTCCGCTTCCTCGTTGACAACAACAAGGAATAGACGGCGACCGGCCTCGAAAGTCTCACGCAGGCGGTGCGCATCCTCATCAATCTCTGCCAGGGTCGTGTTTTCCTCATTCAAATAGGCGTATTCGGCGCCCGAGGCAATTCCTGACATGAGCGTGAGGTAGCCGCAGCGTCGTCCCATGAGTTCTGCGACGAAGCAGCGCTTGGAGGCAGCCGCGCTTTCCTTAATACGATCCAATGCCCACACAGCATTATTCAGTGCGGTATCGGTACCAATCGCCAGTTCAGCGCCGGGAAGGTTATTGTCGATCGAGGCTGGAACCAGAACGATGGGAATACGGAAAGCCGGGTAGCGATCGAGCTCCGAGGTCATTTCCTTGACGGCCAGGTATGCATTAAGACCACCGACCACCAAAAGGGCGTCAATTTCATTGCGTTCGATTGCGCGCCCCAAGGCGTAGTACTCATTCACTGAGGGAACGGGGCGGCGTGTCCCAAGTTCAGCACCACCGTGGAATGCCCATCCTTCAACGTCATCCCACGTCAGCTCGCGAACCTGATTATCTGCAAGTCCTGCCCAAGAACCATCGATTCCAAGCATCGTCCAGCCCTTAGCGATACCAAGCCTGACGGCAGCGCGCGCAGCAGTATTCATGCCGGGGGCAAGACCGCCTGCGTGGATAATGGCCACGCGCTTAGCGGATCCGCTGGGAGGATTCTCTGTCAGCGTCGGAGGCGTCGACAGAAGCTGGTTAATTCCGACCATCACGGTGAAGGAACGTCCACGAGCCGCCTGCGCGGCTGCAAAGTCCCCAGCTTTAATGAGGTCCTTGACGCCTCGAGTCTGATGGACCGCTTCCATGAGCGGAATTCGGGTCACCCGATTGTGGCGGACACCCAGAATTGTCGCTACATCGGGATCAGCAGGGTTCAAGATCTCTTGGACTGCGGCAAAGCCCAAGAGTGTGGACATCCAGCGGTCATACTCGGAAGGAACACCGCCTCGTTGAACGTGACCGAGGATGGTGATTCGCGCGTCCTCTCCGGTACGTTCTTTGAAGGCATCGGCAATGTCTTGCGAAGAGATGGGGTTGCCAGCACGGTCAGTCGCGCCTTCAGCAACGATGATGATCGATTCTCGTCGCCCTGCAGCACGCCCTTCTTTCAGACGCTCGACCATTTCATCTTCCCAGCCGTCACGTGCCGGATCCTCGGGAGTGAAGACATAGTCAGCACCGCCGGCTACCGCTGACATGAGCGGTAGATACCCGCAGTGGCGTCCCATAACTTCGACAACAAAGGTGCGCTGATGCGAGGCAGCGGTCGAAGAAATCTGGTCGATGGCGTCAACGATGCGATGGAGCGCACTATCCGCCCCGATCGTCATATCGGTACCGACCATGTCGTTATCGATAGAGCCAACCAAGCCGACAATATAGAGGCGCTGGTGCAGCTGCGCTTGCTGCGCAGAGATAGCCCCTTCATCGACGAGCTCGCTGAGATGCTGGGCCCACTCGGTACGGAATTCTTCCGTACCTGACAGCGAACCATCACCCCCGATGACGACCAAGCGGTCAATTCCCTTTTCAATCAGGTGCAAGGCTGCCGCATGACGGCCTTCGTATTCACGAAATTCGGGGCAGCGAGCGGTTCCAATGACAGTTCCGCCTTCTGCAAGGATTCCCGAGGCGTCCGACCAACTCATTTCGCGAATGCAAGCTCCGCCTTTAACTGCTCCCGCCCAGCCGTCGAGGATTGCGTAGGGCTGAGCGCCACGTGCCAGCGCGGTACGGACAACCGCACGAACTGCAGCGTTCATTCCTTGGGCATCGCCACCGGAGGTGAGGACACCAATCTTTACAGGCTCGGACGCGCTTGCGACACTCACTTGCTCCATGAGTCGTGCTCCATTTCCACAGTGATCATCGGTGAACAACTGCTTTAAGTCTATTGCTTAACGCACGCAGTTGCATCCACCCTAGATCCCAGGTGAAAAAACGTTCAGGAACGCGGGCTTTCGGTGATTGTCGCACCGTTCAAGGCCGCGGATTCTGCAAGTTCTTCCGGAGTCACAACACCCTCGACCGAGACCTTGTGCAGGTAGGCCATACCATCGAAAGCGAGCTCACGCGTGTGCTCTGAATCGCCCTCGGGCCCCAGCTTGCCGCCGGTCAGACGGTCCATGATGATCGCGATCGCGCCATCTCCCGTCACGTTCGTTGCGGTTCCGAAGGAGTCAAGAGCAATGTAGGTGGCAATCATCAGAGCAACTGCAGAATCATCGAAGCCCAGCATCGACTGCAAAATACCGGTCGCAGCCATAATTGCGCCGCCGGGGACGCCCGGAGCAGCCACCATGGTGATGCCGAGCATGAAGATAAATCCGACCCACTGCGTGGTGGTGATCGCCATGCCCTGGGTGTAGACGATCGCAAAGGCGAAAGCGAAAATCTTCGACGTCGATCCCGCCAAGTGAATCGTCGCGCACAGAGGAATCGTGAAAGAGGAAACGGCATCGGACACGCCATTCTTACGGGTCTGGCGCAAGGTGACAGGAATCGTCGCTGCCGAGGAGGAGGTTCCCAAGGCGGTCAAGTACGCCGGGAGCATGGTGAAGATGGCCTTGAAGGGGTTGACGCGGCCTACCGCACCGGCAACAAAGTACTGCGTGAGCAGAATGACTACTTCCAGAATCAGAACAATGACAACTACGCGAATCAGGGTTCGCATGATGTGAACCGCTTCGCCGGTGTAGGTGAGGTTCAAGAAAATGCCAAAGATGTGCAGGGGCAGAAGAGGAACGATGATGTTCTCGATCAAGCGGGTGATGATCGCGCGGAACTCAATAAAGCCCTTACGCAGAACGCCCCGGGGTACCAAGGACAGTCCAATTCCAATGACGAATGACAGCAAGAGCGCGGTCATCACACCAACGACCGGAGGCATTTCGATGGTGAAGTAGGTCTTGAGGACTTCCTTCGGAGTTTCGACCTGGGTGAGCTGCCCAACAAGAACCTTCGGGAAGAAGTAGGCACACACTCCGTAGGTCAGGAAGCCCGCAAACATGGTTGAGGCATAGGCGAGTGCCGCAGTAAGACCCAACCAGTGGCCTGCCCCCTTACCCAGGTCAGCGATTGCCGGGGTCACCAGACCGATGATGATGAGCGGGATTGAGAAGGACAGGAACTGCCCGAAAATAGTAGAGAAAGTTACGAAAACATCGCCCAGTGCCGACGGCAAAATGTGGGAATCGCCAATAGTGACAGATCCCAGAACCAATGCCAGAACGATCGCTACCAGCACCCAGATCAGGATGCCGCTCTGTTCAAGAAACTTTCTCATTGCTCAAACCTCGTATAAAGAAGTACGGACTTGGCAAGAGTGACAGCTTTCGCCTAAGAAGTCACCATCGACCACATTATGGACGCTTTGTCTACTAGGTCACACTCATCCGAGCCCCAGCGTCGCCGTGTAGGGCGAGAAGTACCAAATCACGGCTCCAAGCAGGACATACAACCCGACATCCGCCCAGCGTCGCCTTGAAGCGAACCAAGGACGTCCAGGCCACACCGCACGCATCACCGCCATGATGAACATCGTCACAACCAGGACCAGGACAGCTTTGTGCGGGTGATTAAAAACAGCAAGAAGGGTAATCAGCACGCATGTAAGGACAACGAAGGCAACGCTCACTAAGGTAGCGACTCCACCTGTCGATCCTGAGTACTGATCTTCCATACCTTCAGGGTATCGCGAAAGCAGACATAAGCGCGACGCACTCAAATGAGCGGACTACGATAGACCCGTCGGCTCACTTGATTGTTAACCAATCCAGCCAAAAATACATACCGATATAAAGGAGTAGACGTGAGCACCCGTTTTATCGTCATTGCCGCCCAGGCAGAAGCCGCCTCACAGGTCAGTGACGACTTCGCAGCGCTTGTCCCCGCTTCAACGCTGGCACGGGTGAGCGCCGCCGGCACCTCCACTTCCGAGGCCATCACCTCCGACCCCGAGCAAGCCCTCCCCCGCGTCGTTGAAGATATCCGCAGCCACACAGAGGATATTGTCCTGATCGACGCACTCCCCGAAGGCTCCGTTTCGACTTTCGACACCTTGGGATGGAACCTCGACGTGGCAGCTTCGACCAACGCTCGCGTCATCGCAGCTTTCGATACCGAAGGCGCCTCCCCCGAACTTATTGAACGCGAGATCGAGGTTCTTGATCGCCGCGCGCGTCAGCACGCAACTCGCGTCGCAGCGGTTGCTCTTCCCTCAGCAGTCGCCTCGCACGTTAAGACTCAACTTCCCATCCTTGAACTGCCTTTCGACGCGCAAACTCTGGATGCGGCCTCGGCACTGGAAGCTCCACAGGTTGTTACTCCCCTTTCCTTCCAGGCAGATCTGATTGATCGCGCACGTTCCAACCGCAAGCGCATCGTCTTGCCTGAACCCGAAGACGATCGTGTCCTGCGCGCCGCAGCCATCGTTCTTGAACGCGGAATTGCAGATCTGGTACTGCTCGGTGATGCTCAGGCGATCAACTCACGCGCTGCAGAGCTTGGCTTGGATGTCTCGGCAGCAACCGTCGTTTCCGTCGACGACCCCGTATACGCGGAGCGCTACGCGGAAGAGTTCGCACGCCTGCGCGCCAAGAAGGGCGTGACCATCGAACAGGCTCGCGACAAGGTTCGCGATGTATCCTACTTCGGCACGATGATGGTCCACATGGGAGACGCCGACGGCATGGTGTCTGGTGCAATTCACACCACCGCTCACACCATCGTTCCTTCCTTCCAGATCATTAAGACCGCTCCCGGTGTCTCGATCGTTTCTTCGGTCTTCCTCATGCTGTTGAAGGATCGCGTGTGGGCATTCGGCGACTGCGCCGTTAACCCCAACCCAACCCCCGAGCAGCTGGCAGATATCGCGATTTCCTCGGCCGCGACCGCGCGTCAGTTCGGACTCGATCCGAAGGTCGCAATGCTCTCCTACTCGACCGGCACCTCTGGCTCCGGCGTGGATGTGGATGCAGTTGTCGAGGCCACTCGCTTGGCTCACGAAAAGGCTCCCGAGCTGGCCCTCGAGGGACCCATCCAGTTTGACGCTTCCGTTGACGAGGCCGTCGCCTCGGTCAAACTGCCCGACTCCCCCGTTGCCGGCCACGCAAACGTCTTCATCTTCCCCTCGCTCAACGCTGGAAATATTGGATACAAGGCCGTTCAGCGTTCTTCCGGAGCCGTTGCGATTGGCCCGGTTCTGCAGGGACTTAACAAGCCCGTGAACGACCTCTCACGCGGTGCTTTGGTTGAAGACATCGTCAACACTGTCGCCCTAACTGCCGTTCAGGCGCAGGGCTGAGAATTCTCGGGGGTGTGGGGACAATCCCACACCCCCGAATTCCGTCTCCATCACTTCCACGCGTAAACTGCACTCATCAGACCACTCATCCATGCGTTACATTGCGCCGCACACCGCGGCCTCGCAGGTGATTCTTAGAAAGGCACGTCGTGACCGACACCGTTCTTGTTATTAACTCTGGTTCTTCCTCTATCAAGTATCAGCTCATCAACCCCGACAACGGCGATGCGATCGCCAAGGGCTTGGTTGAGCGCATCGGCGAAACCGAGGGCCACATCCAGCACAAGTACGGCGAGAAGGTCGTCGATGTGAACGAGCCCATTGCCGATCATGAAGTTGGCATGCGCGAAGTTCTGCGCCTCTTCGATGAGGTTGGCCCCTCTCTTGCCGAGGCCAACATCGTGGCTGTTGGCCACCGCATCGTTCAGGGCGGTAAGTACTTCGACGGACCGGCTCTGATCACCGACGAAGTTCGTGACCTAATTAATGACCTGTGTGCACTGGCTCCCCTGCACAACCCCGCACACCTCAAGGGAATCGATGTTGCTCGCGAGCTCATGCCCGACACTCCTCACGTCGCCGTTTTCGACACCGCTTTCTTCCAGCGCTTGCCTGAGGACACCGCAACCTATGCTCTCAAGCAGGAAGTTGCCGAAAAGTACTCAGTCCGCCGTTACGGCGCTCACGGAACTTCCCACCAGTACGTTTCTGAAAAGGTCGCTTCCCTGCTGGGCGATAACGCCCTGCGTCAGATCGTTCTGCACCTGGGTAATGGCGCATCCGTCTCCGCCGTTAAGGCTGGCCGTCCGATCGATACCTCCATGGGCTTGACCCCTCTCGAGGGTTTGGTCATGGGAACTCGCACCGGCGACATCGACCCCGCCGTCGTTTTCCACCTGCAGCGTCAGACCGGCTGGAGCGCCGACGAAGTCGACGATCTCTTCAACAAGCAGTCAGGTCTCAAGGGCCTGACCGGAGAGAACGACATGCGAGCAGTCCGCCACATGGTCGATTCTGAGGACCCCGAGGTTGCACGCCGTGCGCGCCTGGCCCTGGATATCTACGTCACCCGCATCATCAAGTACATCGGCTCCTACACCGCTGAGCTCGGTGGTCTGGATGTCATTACCTTCACCGCTGGCATTGGCGAAAACGATGCTGATCTGCGCCGCGAGGTTTGCGAGCGCCTGCTCCCCTTTGGTGTGCGTATTGACAACGAGATCAACAACCAGCGTTTCTCTGCTCCCACAACCATTTCGAGCGATGATTCCTCGATCACGGTCATGGTTGTTCCCACCAACGAGGAGCTGGCAATCGCACGTCAGGCTCTCACGCTGATCTGAGTTTAAACGCGATTTTTCATCGCAATTCGAGGCCGGGGCTGCCATGCGCACCCCCGGCCTCGGCGTATTCTTAAACGGTTCCATCGTCTAAGGAGCCACAATGACCAGTGATATCTCAACCCTTGCGAATTGGATTCGCACCTCTCCTTCGACGGTCTTTTTCGGCGGCGCGGGAGTCTCCACGGAGTCAGGAATTCCAGATTTCCGGGGTGCGAACGGTTTCTACTTCCAAGAGCGCACAATCCCCCTGGAACAGGTACTCAGTATCGATTTCTTTTCAATCCATCCCGAGGCCTATTGGGAGTGGTTTCGCGAGGTGCACAAGCCGGTCGAAGCCAACGGTGCCCACCGCGCACTTGCCACACTCGAGGCAGATGGGCTTCTCGAATGCGTCATTACCCAAAATATCGATGGTCTTCACCAGCGTGCCGGCTCACGCACAGTCTGGGAGCTTCACGGAAATTGGGAGCACCTTCTGTGCACCGCTTGTGGGGCCGGCTATCCCCTTTCCTCTATTCCCGAGGCCTTTGAGGAGTTAGTCCCGACCTGCCGGCGCTGCCACGGACAGCTCCGTCCCGATATCGTCATGTACGGCGAAGCACTGAACGAGGACGTCATTAGCGGCGCCGTGCAGGCGATCGCGCACGCCGATCTACTGATCGTGGCTGGAACATCTCTGGTCGTCTATCCCGCTGCCGGACTGCTCAACTATTTCTCGGGTTCACACCTGGTCTTGATGAACGCGACACCAACAAACGCCGATGCTGACGCAGACCTCATCATCCGCGACCCCATCGCTCAGTCTTTTGAGGCTGTTATGAAGGAACTGAACTAGACACACTACCTGCTTACTTCGGCTGATCAGTCCTTCTTCTGAGAGGATTCGTACATCGCTGCCATTTGTTGACGAGCTATCTCCGGAAGCCGATGCGCGACGGAGTTACTGAGGAGAATCCGCTCGAGGGAGAATACCTGGGAATGGTACAGCTCACGCCTCCCTGCACGCGGCCGATCCAAATATAACTTCGACTCGCGGGTAATACACGACTGCATTAGCTCGCCTAATGTTCGTGGAACCCAATCAAACTGTTCGCCTGGGAGAAGCTGGTACTCGAATGCACGTCGTACAGAGGCTGCGATCCAATCTGCAAACTGAATATTTGCCGATACTTGCGAGTCCACGTGCATTGTTGCTTCCACTAAACGCGTCATCTCAGCATGCTCAGGGTCTGTGCTCCTTGAAAAAATGTGGGAATACGCATCCTGAACTTGGAGTTTTCTCTCTTTTTCATTGACTGAATCCATGATGACGATGAGATTTTGTCCCGCTGCCTCCGCGAATGTACACAGTCGGTTAAGAGTTTCCCTCAAACATCGTCGTTCAAATTCGAGTCGTCCCTTCTTTTGGTCGCGCGAGTCTTTCCCCCACCGCTCAGTTGCAGTTCCTAGTTGTTTTTCTTCCCCATAGAAAAAGAGCCTGCCATCAAGAGCAACCAACTCCCGCACAAGCTTCTTATACCCCTCAATTTGCCTGCGTCCTTCTTCCCATCCCCTTACCGTGAAGATGTCCGATCCTTTGCGTTCCCATCTTCCTGGGTCAGCTTCGTCTTTACTTATTTCATGCCAGAACAGTTTTCGCTTGCTTGTTGAGAAAATGCGCGAGAAATCGCGAACTCGGTCGTCACGAATAACGAATCCTGCATACCCAAAAGCTGGTGAACCGTTATATCGTCGATCCTGTTTACTAACAAAGGCACCGGGCTCAGCGACTTCATCTATATAGGCCAAAAACATCTCTGCCCTCCATTGGACAAAAAGACGGAAACCCACGCATAGCGTGGGTTCTCGATGTGGCACTCTGAGCTAACAGCCCCGTTACCAATCTCTATTTTACTGATTTGCTTTCAAGGCGCAACCTCACTATTTCTCGGGTTTACACCTGGTCTTGATGAACGCGACACCAACAAATGCCGATGCTGACGCAGACCTCATCATCCGCGACCCCGTCGCTCAGTCTTTTGAGGCTGTGATGAAGGAACTGAACTAGACACACTGACCCA
>CALIEP010000325.1 GCA_938022345.1 uncultured Actinomyces sp. | reverse complement strand
CTGGCCGCGAACAGAAGTTCCTTCTGGGTTCACGTGATGCCGGCGGCGACTTGGGCGTACAGGTCTTCTCCGCGCAGGCTCCGCTGGGCGCCGCAGTTATTGGACACCGCAAGGGTGACACCCTGACATACGAGGCCCCCAACGGCCGCGAGATCACCGTTGAGATCTTGGACGCGAAGCCTTTCGTCGGCTAAGTAAACCCAAATGAACTGTGGGGGCTCCAGAGTTGAACTATGGAGCCCCCACAGTTTTACGCTTTCAATCAGAACAACGTGCTCACGCAAGGTCTTATCGCACTATTCGTTCTCTTCTGCATCAGCCTTGGTGCTCTCTACGATTTCTTCGGCGACACGCGTCCCTACAGTATCGCCCGGCTCTGCACTTCCAGCAGTAACCATACGTTCGTTGAGCTCTTCATCCACGGCATAGGTGTGTGCATCAACTTCATCCCCCGCAAGGAGCGGAAGATCTTCTCCATAGGAATGAGCAATCATTGCATCAAGGGTTCCGGGAGCGCCTCCAGGACGATCAATCTTCGTCGCCAATGATGGCTCAGGATCATGGCCATGTAGGTACAGGACCACGGAATTAATGAAGGCGATAAGAGGAATGCAGAAGATTGCACCGGTAATTCCGGCAACCATTGATCCCGCTGTCACACCGAGCAATACAACTAAGGGGTGCAAGGACACCGCGTTGGACATGAGAAGCGGCTGCAGCAGATTCCCTTCGACTTGCTGGACGACCAGAATAATCACCAGCATGATCAAACCAACGGTAAATCCTTGATCAACCACCGCGACAAGGACGGCAATAATTCCCGAGAACAACGAACCAAGAATCGGGATAAAAGACCCAAAGAAGACCAAAACGATAATCGGGATGACCAAGGGAACACCGAGGAAGTAAGCACCGATACCGATACTCAAGGCATCAATCGCGGCGACCTGCATCTGTCCAACCACATAGCCACCCATCGAGGCCCAACCACGGATTGCGGCCTCGTGAACGGGTTCGCGCGCACCCTTGGGAAGCAGACGGACGCACCAGACCCAGATCTCACGCCCGTCCTTGAGGAAGAAGAACAAGCAGAACAGCGCAATCACCGAGCCGGTGGCCAATGAAATTGCAGAAGAGGTGGCGTTGAAGGCGCCAAAGACCAAGGTCTGGGCATGGGATTGAACCCAAGTGACAACCTCGGATTGGAGGTTTTGAAGATGGGAATCGATGGTTGAGGTATTAAGGCCCATTGGGTTGGTTCGTAACCAGGTTAAAAGCGCGGATACGCCTTCATTCGCACGCGTCAGCAGCGATGGAACCTGGTTCAAAATCTGAGCGCCAGCCGTCGACAGCGCCGCACCAACAACGAGCAAAGTCGCAAGTAGGCCGCTGAGAGCAGCCAGAGCCTGCGGGAAATGCAGCTTTCGGTGTAGCCACGACACCAAGGGACTCAAGAACACCGCCAAGAGCATGGCAACGGCGACGGGGACAACAATTCCATAGACAAAGGTCATCCCATACAGAAGCAGCCCAATGGCAGCCGCAACGACAATCGCACGCCACGCAACTGCAGCGCCCACGCGCAAGGACCACGGAACGGCCTCGGCAGCATCCCGAGGCGAAGCGTCGCCGGTAGCAGAAGCAGGGGCCTTCTCGGGGGCCGAGGAGTGAACTGCGCGCCGCTGGTCACTCACGCGACGTCGCAGCTCATCCAGGGATTTAAATAGCGACGAGGCAAGGCCTGAGCTCACCGCGCTTACCTCGCCGTGCTCCCGATCTGGTTGCTGGGAAGAAGTGTGAGTACGCGGTGTTTCGTTCTCGCTCATACCTTGCCTTGTCTATCGTTCGCAATCAGGAGACACCGAGGATGTCGGTAACAAAGACTAGCGTATCGCCGCCGCGGATTCCCGCCTGGGGAACACCACGGGAACCGTAGCCATATTCAGAAGGAATCGACAGCAGAACGCGAGATCCGACGCGCTGTCCAATCAGCCCTTCATCCCATCCACGGATCACCATGCCGACACCGATCTGGAAGCTCAAGGGTGCGCCGCGATCATAGGAATTATCGAAAACATTGCCATCCCACACCTGACCCAGGTAGTGGCAGTGGATCGTATCGCCGGGTTCAACAACCTGACCATCACCCTCATGAAGAACCTCAATCAGCAGTTCATTGCTTGGGGTTGAGTCGGTAAATTCCAAAGTAGGCTTACGGCCAAATTCGCCGCTGACGTTCACGTTTTCCATGGTTCCTCCTTGGGGAATCACAGTGGGGAAAAATGGTGACGCTCTAGTTAAACATTCCCGCAACCCAGTTGCGCGAGATAGGATACGCGTTCCCTAAATTGCACAAATGTTCCCAGAGATCAACCTGGATTCACTGGAGAGACAGGCATATTCAGACTCGTAGGACGTATTCGGTGAGCGGCGGAAAAATGTACTGCGCATAGAAAAGGGGCCGCCTCTGTTCGAGAACGGCCCCCTTCAAACGTCAAACGTCAAACAGGTTTATCGACGATTCAGAATTGCCAGGATGCGCAGAATTTCCATGTACATCCAGACAACCGTTACCATGATGCCGAAGGCGCAGTACCACGCGAACTTTGCGGGAGCGCCTCGTTCAACGCCCTGCTTCACGGTATCGAAATCGCTAATGAGGCTCATCGCCGCAAGGAAAACAGCAACCACTGAGACAACAATTCCCAGCGGAATACCCATGATGTACATCGAATCAATGGGTGCCATCAAGCCAAAGGCAACCATCACCGCATTCGCAAGCCGGGTGATCAGCAAACCGAAGATGCCAATCAGCGTGAACTTCATGAGCTTGGGCGAGTTACGCACCTTACCGGAGGCAAAAAGCACCAGCGTCAGGCCGGTAACCACAACGGTTGCGATAAATGCCTGAGCGACGATACCCGGGTATTCCATTTCCATAAAGGCCGAAATAGCACCCAAAGTCAGCCCTTCAGCAAAGGCATACGCAATCACCAGTGCGGGGCGAATGGTCTTGGAGAAAATATTGACCATGGCGAGAATGAAAGCAACCACGCCGCCAATAACGGCAAGACCGAGTCCCAGAAGCGGGCTTGTCAGCGTCAGAATCCATGCCGGGGCTGCGCCCAAAAGCAGGACCAGGAAAGTAATACCCGTCTTGATCAGCGCATCATCGTAGGTCATGCGACAGCGGTCAACGGCATCTGCAGAGGGCGCCTGGTATGCAGCTTGCATATCGGCGTAGGCCGAAGGATCAACCGCCGGGGCTCCGCTTGGCGCACCGTAGGGGTTCTGCGCAGAAGTTTGCGCCGAGGCCTGTTGCTGAGCATAGGGGTAGCGCTGCGGGTCCAGCACCACTGTTCCAGAAGGCTGAGCATTCGTTGGTTGATAGCCCGGCATTGTCGGGTAACCAGCGGGAGTCGAATCAGCGCGCGCCCAATCGCGCTCCATCTTTGAGAACACGGGGTTTTACATGGCAGTTTCCTTTCCCTCGGTTCCTGTTCTAGTGAGTACCCCCAGTCGGACTCGAACCGACAACACACCGATTTTAAGTCGGTTGCCTCTGCCAATTGGGCTATGGGGGCACAGCCCACTATCGATGATTGAGCATCGAAAGTGCGATACCGTCAAGGATATCGTGTTCTGAGACCAACGCGCCCGCGATTTTGTGTCCGCTACTCTCACAGCGAAGAGTCACGCGATCCATAACGCGTTTCCAAATGAGCGCTCCGCCTGCAATAACGTCAGCACGCCCCTCAGGCATAAAGCCCAGAGCTGCCTTCACAGCAAGAGGTTGCTCAAGCATAAAACGCACAGAGGAATCGGTGGCCTCGTGGCTCAAGAAAGCACCGTCAATCTTCTCGGGCTGGTAGGAACTCAAACCCAAAGCGTGCGCAGCAATCGTCGTGATGGTGCCGGCGACACCAACTACGGCGCGAACCGAGGAAAAATCAACGACCTCCTCGGCCTCGTCAAGGCGAGCATCAATCCACTCACTTGCCTGCGCCTGCACCCCGTCGGGAATCGGTTGGTCACTCGCGCAAGACGCGAAGAACTTCTCCGTCACGCGCACTGAGCCCATATCTGCCGAATAAGCCTCGATAACTCCCTTTCCCAGAGTTCCCACGACCATTTCGGTCGAGCCTCCACCGATATCAACGACAAGGACCTTGCCGCGTTCTTGAGCAACGACGCCACTGGCTGCACCAGCAAAGGACAGCGCAGCTTCTTCGGTTCCGGGGACAACCTCGGGATAAACCCCCAGAATTTCCTTCACGGGTTCAATGAATTCATCGCGGTTTTCCGCATCGCGCATTGCAGAGGTTGCGACAAAACGAATCTCTTCGGCTTCCAGATTGTCAATCATTCGCTTGTACTCGCGCACTGCGGTCAGTGTCCGCTCAATCGCCTCGGGAGCCAGTCGTCCCGTACGATCAACGTCCTGCCCAAGGCGCACAATGCGCATCTGGCGCGTCAGATCGCTCAGCGCAATGGCATTACCTTTGAGCACGCCATCGGCCACTAGAAGTCGAATTGAGTTTGTTCCACAGTCAATTGCCGCTACCCGCGTCATGATCTCATTCTTTCTTACTCGTGTTGTCAGTCAGCAGGTGCAGGCGGCCGGGTCCCACAGGCCGCGCTCGCGCATCATATCCAGCGCGCGGTCCCCGATCGGATTCACGCCCCTCCCAGCAGCTAAGGCGTGTCCAACCAGAGCGTGCAGGCACTTGACGCGGGTTGGCATTCCGCCAGCAGAAACCCCATGAATTTCAGGAACATCAAGTTTCAACTGCGCGCCCAATTCCTCGCGCGCTGCGATGTAGGCCTGATGGGCATGCTCGTAGGCCGCACGCAGTTCCTTGTCTTCGGCAAGGTCCTGGTTAAATTCCTCCATCACCTTGGTTGCTTCCAAGGTCGAGCACGCACGGACGGCGCCGGGGCTGGTCAGGTAGAAAGTCGTGGGGAAAGGCGTGCCGTCTTCAAGACGAGGCGCGGTTGCCACAACCGTGGGTTTTCCACACGCGCATCGGGCCGCAATCCCAACAACGCCGCGCGGAACGCGTCCCAATTGTTCTTCAAGGACCTGAAGATCGGCGTCGCTGGCCGGAGTAATGGCGCTCATCATTCCTCACCTTTCGAATAAACCCGGTTTATTTTACTCGATCGTGAGCACATGACGGCAGTAAACCCAATGAAAAAAGACACGAAATAGGCCGCTACCTGCACAGTTCATGCGGGATGAAAATGCCCACTATGCGAGGCCTCACTCTCAGCGTGAGCATTGAAGAGGAAGTTAGTTTCCTGACCCCTGTGAGCTTGGAGTTTGCGAGGCGCTGCTCCCCTGCTCCGTACCCACCGTTTCGCTGGGCTGCGGGGTCTCACTGGGAGAGGTCGAAGAATTGCCCCCCGCAGTCTGAGCGGTTTGAATATTCCCCGTTGGGTGATCTGCCTCTTCAACGGTGAGTGAAAGAACTTGGATCCACGGGCGAGCCGGTCCAGCTTCACGCGCGGCAGCAACCTGAGCCTGATCCTGATAGTCCTTACCAGGATCAAGAACCGAATACTGAGTTTCTCCGGGTTTGACGTAGCCCAAACGCTCCCGCGCCTGAGAAGCAATGTATTGCGGATTCGACCAAAGCTGAAGTTGCTGACGTTTGGCTTCGTTATCTGCCTGCGTCTGTTGAACCTTGTTTTTGATGGCAGACAGTTCGCGCTCTTGGCTCCACAGCTGCATAAATGAGGGAACCAGAAGAAGGGCAAGGAGCGCACCCAAAAGAAGAAGGCTGAAGATCCTCAGAGAGATCTCGATTCCACCAAAGGACAGAGAGGCCGGGTGCTGCGCTGTTGCCGCAGCAGAAGAACGCGTCCGGGCCGTTCTTTCTTCCTTCCTTCCGCCTTGCGGGCGAGAAGAACTCGCTGAAGTTGGGGCTTGTGAGCCTGCCGCAGAAGAACGCAGAGGATTTCGACTTCCTTGCCGAGGCCGCCGCTGCGCATCGGGCTCAGAGACACTACGCCGCCTGCGGGCGCCTGGAACGACCGGTCGTCCCTTTTTCGGTTTCTGAGCCATGTCCCTATGGTGCCTTACATCGGGTGCTCGGGTCGACTCTAAAACTCGCGTGGTAACAAATGAGGGGCGGATCGCAAAAAGAAAAGAAGGGTGGGTGACGATTTCTCGTCACCCACCCTTCTTCACGCTTCTAGGAGCGTATCAGTGCGTTCTTCTCAGAAGGAAGCGCGGGGGAAGGAGGAACGACCCGCGTACACTGCTGCATCGTCGAGATCCTATTCGATGCGCAGGAGCTGGTTG
>CALIEP010000324.1 GCA_938022345.1 uncultured Actinomyces sp. | reverse complement strand
CCCCGGATTGCACGGAGAGTTGGTAGATTCCACCGGCAAGGCCGTTTCTTCGACTATCTACACATTCCAGTTCCTTTCCAACCCTGGAACGTGGATCTTCGTCACTGCTCTCATTGTTGCTTTCGTTTACGGTCGCACCAGTTCGGGCGGTCGCTACCCCATGACCTTCACAAAGGGAATTGCAACTCTCTTCAAGACAATTTCTACCTTGAAGATTTCTATCCTGACGATCTGCTTGGTCATGGGCTTGGCCTACGTCATGAACCTCTCTGGACAAACTGGGGCGATTGGTACCGCTCTTGCAACAACCGGCGTGTTCTTCGCCTTCCTCTCCCCCATCCTCGGTTGGTTGGGAACAGCTGTCGCAGGATCGGCAACCAGTGCCGGTGCGCTTTTCGCCAATCTTCAGTCCACTGCCGCACAGATCGCGGGACTCGATCCATCGACTTTGCTTGCAGGCAACACGATTGGTGGAGGTATCGGCAAGATTGTGTCGCCACAAAATCTCACCATCGCAGCGACCGCAATCAACGAGCCCGGAAGCGAAGCAGAAATTCTCAAGAAGGCGGCCCCCTATTCCATCGGATTGCTGCTCATCTTGTGCGTCTTGATCTTCCTCGCCTCGCAAGGATATTTGGGTTCCTATATGCCCGTTGCTTAAGATCGTTGGGCTCGCAGTCTTCTGGCTGCGAGCCCAAGGTCTACTTGAAGAGAGGGGTGCTATGCCGAAGCCATTGCGATCCTTGGCAGTTCTCAGCACCATCATCACGCTTCTGACGGGATGTATTCCCTTCGGTTCAAACGCCACGCAATCGCGTTTACCCCAGGACCCACGTTTTGCCGAGTTCACCTACGAAACTGATGGCGAGCTCAAGATCCAAGAGCGCACCGATTCCTTCAACGAACGGATGCCCGGGCTTCGTGCAACGCAAGGACACGTCGTGGCAGCCAACTTCCCAGAAGGATGGCTCTTACCCTCACCCGACCATCACTTATGGGTAACAGGCGTCGCAAGTGTTCCTCCTGAGACAATCCAGATGCTTGCCAATGGAAGCGGCGGAAATAACGCACTTCTTCCCGGTATCTATCCAGGCCTCTACGAGTACGTTCCCCAAAACTGCCACTTTTTCACTGTTCCCTCCGATCATGCGAATACTGTGCTCCAAACTGATAAGAACAACACTCAATCGAACTGGGGGTCATTCGAAATCACAAGCTTTGCGGCTTCCTCGGACTGTAACCTCATCATCGTCACTGGCGAAGGAATCAGGGGCTAAGAGAACACCTTTCCCCAGCTGAGCGCTCTCTCGGAGTAAAAAGAGAAGCCCAACAGACTTCCTTTCGCAGATACGGGAACTACTACCCGGCCTCGTGAACCACGAGGCCGGGTCTTTGTTTTTCACGCGCCGCAGCGTCGTAAAACTGAAAAAGGAAAGGATACTCTGTCTTAAGTCGCATTTTCGGCGCTACAAATCACTTAAGAGAAGCCGTCATTTCAGCGTTCTAATTTTGCGACTTTTCCGCACGAAATCAACAATTCTGGCCACCACTAAGCAAAGGGCTCACACGTTATCCACCATTGGGACCTCAGACCCAGCCATACTTTGAGAAATAGCACCTACGAGAAAGGATCTCCCAGTGCGTATCGCTCTCTTCTCAACTTGCCTGGCAGACGTCATGTTCCCCCAGGCCGCGCAAGCAACAGTCACGCTGCTTGAACGACTGGGCCATGAAGTTGTCTTCCCCGAAGGCCAGGTCTGCTGCGGCCAGATGCATGCCAACACCGGCTACTTCGAAGATGCCGCCAAGATCACTCGCAACCACGTTCGAACCTTCGAACCCGTCCTTGACGGCGAATGGGACGCAATTGTGGTTCCTTCTGGCTCTTGCACGGGTGCCGCCCGACACGAGCAAAAACTAGTCGCTGAGCACGTTGGCGACGATCAGCTAGCAAAGCGCTCCCAACAGATTGCCGCACACACCTACGATCTCACCGAGCTCATCACCGATGTCTTGGGCCTGGAAGATGTCGGCGCATACTTCCCTCACACCGTCACTTACCACCCGACCTGCCACTCAATGCGCATCGCTCAGGTGTGTGACCGCCCCTACCGCCTCCTGCGCGCCGTCGAAGGCCTGACGCTCATCGATCTGCCAGACGCCGA
>CALIEP010000323.1 GCA_938022345.1 uncultured Actinomyces sp. | reverse complement strand
CAAGTATTCCAGCGGAATACGCATGGTAGACTGTGCGGTCAGCAGGATCTTGTGGTTTTCACCATCGGCACCCGACTTGGTCACCGCATCTACAACCTGGGATAGCGGCGGAATGTACCACACCATGGGGAGGGTACGGAATTCAGGGTGCAGAGGAAGAGCCAGCTTGTAGTCGATAATCAGCTTGTAGGCGGGGGAATTCTGCGCGGCCTCGATGAAGGAACGCGGAACGCCAGAGACCTGGGCTGCGGCAATGACCTCGGGATCATTGGGATCCAGGATCAGATCACGCTGAGCGTAGTAGAGCTCCTGCTCATCCTTCACGGAAGCAGCCTCAGTCACGCGATCGGCGTCGTAGAGGACAACACCCAGGTAGCGCAGACGACCAACGCAGGTTTCCGAGCAGATCGTCGGCTCGCCAACCTCGATACGCGGGTAGCACAGCGTGCACTTCTCGGCCTTACCGGTTGAGTGGTTGAAGTAGACCTTCTTGTAGGGGCATCCGGAGACGCACATACGCCAACCGCGGCAGGCATCCTGGTCAACCAGAACAATGCCATCTTCTTCACGCTTGTACATCGCGCCAGAGGGGCAGGCCGACACACAGGTGGGGTTCAAGCAGTGGTTGCAGATACGCGGCAGGTAGAACATGAAGGCTTCTTCAATGCTCGTCTGAACCAGAGACTGCATCTTGGACAGCGTCGGGTCCTCGTGCATGGTCTCAAGCGAACAACCCAAGTTGTCGTCCCAGTTCGGACCCCACTCGATGGTATCGATGGTCTTACCGGTCATCTGCGAGCGCGCACGGGCCGTCGGCATTGCCTTAGCACCTGCGGGTGTCTGGAGCAGACGATCGTAGTCGTATGTCCAGGGCTCGTAGTAGTCGTCAATCTCGGGCATATCGGGGTTTGCGAAGATCGTCGCGAGCTTCTTCAAACGCCCACCGCTGCGAGGAACGAGCTTACCGGACTTGGTCAGGCGCCATCCGCCCTTCCAACGTTCCTGATCTTCCCAAGTGCGGGGGTAGCCAACACCCGGTCGGGTCTCAACGTTGTTGAACCACATGTACTCGGTACCTTCGCGGTTCGTCCACGCTTGCTTACACGTCACCGAACAGGTGTGGCAGCCAATGCACTTGTCAAGGTTCATCACCATGACAACTTGACTCATGACCTTCATCGTTTCATTCCCTCTCTTCACCTCTGGGGGCGAACCCTCAGAACTCCACATCCTGGCTACGGCGACGGATCAAAGTGACCTCATCGCGCTGGTTACCCGTCGGACCGACGTAGTTATAGGCGTAGGTGAACTGGCCATAACCACCGATCAGGTGCGAGGGCTTCAAGAAGATGCGCGTCAGGGAGTTGTGCGAACCACCACGACGCCCGGTCGATTCATTCAAAGGAGTGTTCGCAACACGCTCTTGAGCGTGGTGCATGTACACGGTTCCTTCAGTAATACGGTGCGAGACAACCGCGCGAGCCGAAACCACACCATTACGGTTGTTGGCTTCAATCCATTCGTTATCGCGCACGCCAATCTTCTCGGCGTCCTGCGGGCTCATCCACACGGTCTGGCCGCCTCGGCCCAGGGTGAGCATGTACAGGTTGTCGAAGTACTGCGAGTGAATTGCCCACTTGTTGTGGGGGGTCAGCTAACGGACGGCGACCTCGGCTTGGCCTCGGCCATCACTACTCATGGTGCCGGGGGCAGCCTCACCCAAGAGGTGGTGCAGGTCCAACGGAGGACGGAAGGTCGGGAGCGACTCACCCATCGCCTGCATCCAGTCGTGATCCAGGTAGTAGTGCATACGACCCGTCATAGTGTGCCACTGCTTGTGGTACTCGATGTTTTGGCTAAACGCCGTGTAACGACGACCACCGTGTTACGAACCGGACCACTCGGGGCTGGTCACAACCGAAACCGGAGCTGCCTGAACATCATTGAAGGTGACGTGCTTTTCTTCGTCGCCTTCGGCCATTTCAGCCATGTTTCCAGTACCGACGCGCTCTTGCAGAGTCTTGAAGCCACGGGTGGCCAAGGAGCCATTGGTGGTACCCGAGAAGCGGAGGATGAACTCGCATGCTCGCTTGTCGGTGTCCATTCGCGGACGCGGCCCCATGAAGGTATCCAGCGTTCCTTCCATCGCGATGAACTCGTCGATTTCCTTCTGAGCGTTGAAAGCGACGCCCTTCGTTGCCATTCCAGCCTTCTCGATGAGCGGGCCGACGGTGTTGTACTTGTCGGAAATCGTGCGGTAATCGCGAAGAACAGGGATGAGCTTGGGCATGTTCACGCCGGGAACCCAGCCAATTTCTTCACGAGGCGCAACGCGACCGTGGGGGGTCAGCAGTTCGTCAGGCGTATCGTGAGTGAGCGGAGCTGCAATGACGTCCTGCATGGGCTCAGGCAGGTGAACCTCGGCCATCTTCGAGACGTAGGCAGAGAGATCCTGGAAGAGCTCAAAGTCAGTACGCGCATCCCACGGCGGGTTGATCGCAGCATTGAAGGTGTGCACGTAGGGGTGCATATCCGTGCTGGAGAGGTCGTACTTCTCGTACCAGGTCGCCGCGGGAAGAATGACATCCGAGTGCAGGGTGGTCGTGGTGTTGCGGAAGTCCGCGGTGACCATGAGGTCGAGCTTGCCATCGGCAGGGGCATCACGCCACACCATCGACTTGGGACGATCTCCCGCTCCCAGTTCGGCAGCCTGAACATCATCATCTGCGCCCAGCATATGGCGCATAAAGAACTCAGCACCCTTAGCGGAGGAACCCAGCAGGTTCGTACGCCAGTTGAAGAGGATACGCGGGAAGTTGACCGGGTTATCGGGATCTTCGCACGCGAACTTCAAGGAGCCTTCGGTCAGCTGGCCCGAGATGTACTCGCCAACACTCACGCCCGCTTCTTCAGCTGCGCGTCCCAGTTCCAGGGAGGAGCGGTCGAAGGAGGGGAAGGTGGGCATCCAGCCGCGCTGGGAAGCCTCAACCAAGGTGTCGGCAACCGTCTGGTCACCGAAGGACTGACCACCCAGAGGCGAGGCCAGACGCTGAGCGCCCAGACCGTCGTAGCGCCACTGGTCGGTGGTGAGGTACCAGAAACCGGTCGCGATCATCTGGCGTGCGGGACGCTGCCAGTCAAGGGCGAAGGAGAACTGAGTCCAGCCGGTCAGAGGACGAACCTTTTGCTCGCCGACGTAGTGTGCCCATCCGCCGCGGTTGATGCCTTGGGTTCCACAGAAGGTGGTCAGAGCCAGCATCGTGCGGTAGATCTGGTCAGCATGGTAGAAGTGGTTGACACCCGCACCGAAGATGATCTGCGAACGACCGTTCGAATCGATCGCATTCTGCGCAAATTCGCGACCAATACGGATTGCCGCATTAGCGGAAACACCGGTGAGTTCTTCCTGCCATGCGGGAGTTCCGGGGGTCGAGGCATCGGTGTAGTCGGTCGGCCACACGCCGGGAAGGCCCGGGCGAGGAACACCATACTGAGCGAGCATGAGATCGTACACGGTGGTGACAAGCTTGCCACCGACGCGACGAACCGGAACGCCTCGGGTCACAACGCCAGCACCAACCGCCGCGGTCGGAGCTTGGTCTGCGACCAAGTCGAATCGCGGAAGGCTGACCTCAACGGCCTCGCAACCTTCATCGTAGAGGGACAGACGTGCGTCGACGCCCTCCATGGTGAGGTTCCACTTGCCCTTACCCTCATCGGTGTAACGATCCGCCAAGGTTCCGCGCGGGTCACGCACAGCACCCGACTTGTCCATGACAAGGAAGCGGAATTCGGGGTTCGGGCGGTTACGGGTTTCCTCATCCACGGCCTCGGGAACGTCAGCAACGGAGAGGAACTTGCCGGGAACCAGGCCCTCGGGGGTCTCATCCAATTCCAGAAGGAAGGGCGAGTCCGTGTAGCGGAGC
>CALIEP010000322.1 GCA_938022345.1 uncultured Actinomyces sp. | reverse complement strand
GGTTGTCAATAACCCGCGCCACCATCGGCAAGTATTCGGGATTACGGACCTCACGCTCAAGAATCGATGCTTTTGTCAGGACTTTCTCACGATCTGCCGCAGACACACCGAGGTCATCAAGTTCCTTCTTGGTGGCAGCCACCATTTGAGTAATTAATGACTCAGCGGTCTCTCCCTCTGCAAGTTCATAGGACCCCGGGGCCAGCCATCCTTCAACATTCCCATTTGCTTCAGCGGGCAAGCCAATAGTCGTTGCATCCGCCATCGCAGTTTTAACCTGGTCAAGTGGAATTTCTGTCACTAGAGCAATCTGTTCGGCGACTTGGTCCTTCGTTTGTCCAGGGGTAACAGTCACCGTATTATCCATACGATTCGTGTCATCAAGGAGCGCGGCGATTGCCCCTGATGCGCTCATCTCTTTCTTCAAGGTGTAACTACCTGGACGAATCCCGACAGCAGCCTTATTAGCATCAAACGCACGAATAAAAGCGGAGAGCGACTTGACGACACCGGCATCGACAAGTCGTTGTCCAATCTGCTGGCCCGATTCACCGTCATAAATCGTGACGACAACTTGACCATTTCCTGGACCCGGAAAATCATCAGCCGCCGTACTTGACGAGGAGGAACCTCGAAGCTGTGTGTAAGCAAGATAAATTCCACCAGCACAGAGGGTGAGCGTCAGAAGAAGAACGATGAATGTACGAATTGAACGACGGCGCCTGCGTTTACGAACCGCTCGCCGTTCTTGCGCAAGGCGTCGACTCCGCATTCCAGTCGTCTCGGACACCGTCTCTTCATGTGCTACACGTCGAGTACGACGCGTTGGAAGGCCAGTGGGCACTGCCGTTTCTGAAGCAAGAGTCTCGTGGCTACCCGGGCGAACAATCTGATCAAAGTCAGTGTCGTTCACACGTGAGCGTGCGGAGGTACGAGACGCCTCAAGGCTGTCACTGGGCTGGGATTCCTCATGATGCACCTGCGGTTCTGGAGGTACAGATTCTTGCGCGCGACGTTGGTGAATGCTCGCTCGCTTGGGGAAAGGATATCCGGGCGTGTTGTCGCTCATCACTGTCCTTCCTCAAGGACAAGTTCCTTGCCAGGAGCTCGTCCGCTCATTCGTTCCATTTCCAAAGCTGTCTCCAGAATAATAGACGCAGCCACCTGATCAATCATCTGGCGATGATCACGCCGTTCAACTCCAGCTTGGAGAAGACGCTCATGCCCTTCATGCGAGCTTAGGCGTTCGTCAACTAAGCACACACGACACTCAGGTAAGACCATCTTAAGCTTTCGCGCATAGCGACGTGCGCCCTTTGCCGAAATTCCTTCGCCACCGCGCATATGCCTCGGTAAGCCAACGATAATTTCAATAACCTGAAGCTCATTGACGTAGCGAACAATCTCGTTAATTTCCGAGGCATCGTCTTGGCGTGCCAGTGTTTCGAGAGGTAGGGCCAGGACGCCCCCCGCGTCACTTCGCGCGAGGCCGACCCTGACCGTCCCAACATCGACAGCCAGACGAACTCCCGGCCGCATCACAGCTCTTTAATCTGCTCGTTCACATCCGCCAATGCATCGTCAATTGCAGCGGGGTTCGACACACCGCCCTGAGCAAGGTCATCACGACCCCCGCCGCCACCGCCAAGAATCTGTGCAGCGCGACGAACAAACTGTCCCGCGCGTGCACTGTGCTGGCGCGCTAGATCGTTCGTCGCAACAGTTACCATGGGCTTCCCGTTAATAATTGCCGCAAGAGCAACCAGAACTGGGCCATCATTCCCCAGACGTTCACGCACATCAGTAGCCATTGCACGGAGCTCATCTGCCGTACCAAGAGCCCCAACCGGTGCGACAACCGAAGTGAATTTACCGGTCTTACGAGCATTCTGTGCAAGAAGAGCGGCTTCGGCAAGAGCCTGCTGCTCGCGAATCTTCTGAAGCTCCTTCTCCGCATCGCGAAGGCGAGTCATGACAGACTCAAGTCGTGTCGTGAGTTCATCAGGGCGACCACCCAGCATGGAAGTCAGTTGCGAAACTAACGCATGTTCCTTCGCTTGGAAGGAATAAGCCCCATCACCGACAAGCGCATCGATTCGACGAACACCCGAACCGATGGAACCTTCACCCAAAACGGTAATGCGTCCAAGGTGACCGGTGGATGGAACGTGAGTACCACCGCAAAGCTCACGATCGAAGTTGTCACCGATGGTCACAACACGGACCTCAGAACCGTACTTCTCACCGAAGAGCGCGATCGCACCCGAGCGCTTGGCCTCGTCGAGAGACATGACCTCAGTGGTCACAGGAAGATTTTCTGCAAGCTTTTCGTTAACAAGGCTTTCGATTTCGTTCAGCTGGCCTTCGCCAAGCGAACTTGAGTTCGTGAAATCAAAGCGCAGGCGTGAAGGAGAGTTCTCGCTACCTGCTTGTTCTGCGTCTTTGTTCACGATGCGTCGCAGTCCCGCATAGACCATGTGCGTTGCAGTGTGAGCGCGGGCGATAGCGAGTCGACGTTCAGTGTCAATCTGTGCAAAGGCCTTCTCCCCCAGCGTCGCAGTCCCCTCGGTTAGGGTGCCACGGTGTACTGAAAGACCGCGCACAGGAGCCTGCACGTCGTGTACCTCGATAACACCGCCATCAGCAAGTCG
>CALIEP010000321.1 GCA_938022345.1 uncultured Actinomyces sp. | reverse complement strand
CCATCTCGTCAATGACGGGAGTTTGGGCGTGAGGGTTACCTAGGCAGCCGATCGTATCCGTGCGATGCTGGTCCGTCATAATCACCAGGACATTGCGGACATTATCCGGGATGTCGCTGGAGCGTTCATGTGTGTCAGACATGATGGTCCTTTTACTTCTCGGCAGCGGCGAGTTTGTCCATGTCTTCGAGCTCGGTACCGGTGGTTTCCTTCAGGTACTTTGCGGTGAAGATGACTGCTAGGACACCAAATGCGCAGTAGATCCAGTAGGTGCCTGCCGGCGACCACGAGATCAGGAATGGGAACAGCAAAACGACAAGGAAGTTGACGAGGAAGTCTGCTCCCGATGCCATGGACATTGCACCACCGCGAATCGAGTTGGGGAACATTTCGCCCATGACGATCGAGAAGATCGGTCCCCACGAGGACGTGAAGCCCAGCAGGAAGGTGCACAGCGCTGCGACGGCGAGGAATGCCAAGAGCGGGTTGTCTGCAACGTCGGGCTTCCCATCGACAACGGGTGCCAGGGTGAAGACGGTTGCAACGACGCCCAGAGAGACAAAGATCAGGGTGCCTCCGTAGATGAGCATCCGCTTACGTCCCACGTGGTCGACAAGAAGAATGCCGGACACGACGCCGACGATCTTGAAGCCCGTGATAAGCAGGGTCTGCTGCAGTGCCATTGATTCGTTGAATCCAACTGCTGCGAAGAGCGAGTTCGAGTAGAAGAAGACACCGTTGATGCCCGTGAGCTGCTGGAATGCAGCGATCATCATGCCAACCAAGACCAGTCCGCGCCACTTCGAGGAGAAGATTTCGCCAATGCTGAGCTTGCGTCCGCCGGTTTCTTCCATTGATGCGGCGATTGCCTTGACGCGTGCCGTGGGATCGTCTTCACCGCTGACCTTTGCGAGGACAGCTTCGGCTTCCTTCTTCTTGCCCACGGATACCAGGTAACGAGGAGACTCGGGAATCTGGGCCGTAAAGATCACGAAGAGAAGAGCGGGGATGATGAGGCATGCGAAAAGCACCTGCCAGGTTTGCAGTCCCCAGAATGCGGGTTTCGCAGCGCCACAAGTCAGGCGTACGACACCCATATTGATGAGGCCGGCGAAGAACAGACCGAGGATGATAGCCAGCTGACGGAAGCCGATCAGGCGGCCTCGGATATCAGCGGGTGCAATTTCCGCAACGTATCCGGGGGCAACGGTGGTTGCTGCGCCAAAACCAATGCAGCCGACAATGCGGGTGAGAAGAAGGAAGG
>CALIEP010000320.1 GCA_938022345.1 uncultured Actinomyces sp. | reverse complement strand
GTTGACGCCCTGCGCTTGGACGCTGTTAAACACCTCGGTTCAGATTTCTTTGCGCGTTGGATGCCAGATTTACGCGCGGCGACAGGCAAACTTCTTCCCGCCGTTGGGGAGTATTGGAGCTACGACGTGGGGCAGCTGTGTTCGTACCTCGACCGAGTTCCCGATGTCGCACTCTTTGACGTCCCATTGCATTTTCACTTCCACGAGGCTTCTGTCTCGGATGGGAATTTTGATCTTTCGCAGCTCTTTGCCAACACCTTGGTTGGGACTCGCCCGGAACGGGCCGTCACTTTCGTTGAAAACCACGACACGCAACCTGGACAGTCACTAGAGTCCACTGTCGCCCCTTGGTTTAAACTTTCCGCTTACGCCTTGATTCTGCTACGTGATAGTGGAGTGCCCTGCGTTTTTTGGGGAGACCTTCTGGGTAGCGGTGATTCTCTTCCCGCTGTGAGTGAATTACCCTTCCTCATGCGTGTGCGCAAGGCCGCCGCTCAAGGCCCGCAGTTTGATGCATTTGATGATCCCGATGTCGTTGGTTTTTCTCGCCAAGGAATCGAAGGTGACCCATCAACGGGTTGCGCTGTCATCCTTTCAGACCGACTTGCCGGTGAGAAGCGTTTATTCCTTGGGAACTGGCGCGCGGGTGAGACCTGGGTGTGCGCTATTGGCGAGCACCCGGCCGTTGTTATCGAAGAAGACGGGTGGGCAACTTTCCCGGTTTCCGACGGTGGCCTTTCCGTTTACTTTCCCGAGGCCGCGCGTCTGTAACGGGAGAACTGCTACTTGGCCTCGTCCGCGGAAGTCATGAGGATGGGGGAGGGGCGCAGATTGCGCATACCGTTCCACACAAGGTTAACGACGTGTGAGGCGACCTCTTCCTTGCTCATTCGGCGCTCGTCCAGCCACCACTGTCCTACCTGTGCGATCAAGCCGACAAGCATTTGCGCATACAGGGGAGCCCACTTGGGATCCATATGCGCATGAGAAAACTGCTCGGCCAAGAGATGCTCAACCTTAATAGCGACATCTCCAAGCAGTGAAGAGTAAGAGCCGGAGGTTGAATTCTGCGGGGCATCACGCACCAGGATTCGGAAACCATCCGTATGAGATTCGATGTAGCTGAGCAGAGCAAGTGCTGAATCCTCAAGGATCATTCGCGGGCGCTTATGGGAATCCAGAGCGGCTTCCAATGCACTCATGAGTGCCTGGACTTCGCGGTCCACAATGACGGCGTAGAGGCCTTCTTTTCC
>CALIEP010000319.1 GCA_938022345.1 uncultured Actinomyces sp. | reverse complement strand
GTCGCTCTGGGGGCCGCGTTTAATCTCCTGTAGTTTTGAAGCGGACTACTACAGGGGGATCCAATACCTCAAAGAGCAGCTTTAATAAAAACGTATAAACTATGTTTTATTAGAAGTTGTTGCTCAGGCGCTTGATTCAGACGCCGAGGCCTGACGAAAGGGATCTCATGATCGAACCTAATTCCGACCTGCCCGAATTCGAACTTCGTGATGTTTCCGCCGAAAAGGGGCAGGAGCCTGCTCAGTCCGGTGGATGCGGTTGCGGTTGCGATCATGGTGCTCAGCTTCCGCGCTTGGATGCACGTCCCTTCCCGCCTCGTCTGCGTCACCCCGCAATTTTGGGCGCCGTTTCTTCTTTGAACGTCGGCGAGGCCATGGAGCTGGTTGCACCTCACGTGCCCACGCCGCTTCTCAACCAGATCGACATGACTCTTGAGGGCGATTTTTCCTACGAGCTGGTTGCCGTCAGCGATGAAGGTGCGATCGTCAAGATCACCCGCGTTGGCTGATCAGGAGACATAGACTGCTCACCTTGAGAGCTTGCGTTCATTCATTAGTACGGGATCGCGCAGGTTCATAGGGGAGTTGAAGCGCCCGGTAGTGGAAACACTGCCGGGCGCTTGTGTATGTCATCTACTTGTCAGTTCGTAGGTCCATCAGTTCGTCTTTGGTGCAGACTTGTAGCGGAGGTAGTGGAAACTTTTGGTTCTAATTGCACGTCGCATTCAGAGAACCATGTGAGAAGAGAACTGCAGTGCCGCTTAGATCTAGAATCTGCGTATGAGTGTTCAGAGTCGACGCGAACCAAACAAGCTATTTACCGCTACTGTCTACGGGTTTATCTGGGTCGGTTTGTTGGCCCTTATCATTTGCTGTGTTTGGGGAACACTTGCAGAGATTAGGACTCAGGCGATCGAGGGTACTGAACGTTTATATATCTTCTGGTATCTTTTACCCCTATTTATTCCCGCGGTTATTGCATTTTGTAGGATGGGAGGGATCGAGGCGTCGAAGCGGCTGTATCTAACAGTTCAGTTGGTAAATTTTACCGCTCTTCTGGGGGTATTCAGGGTCGTATTAGACCTTGCGGGTGAGAATGGTTTAGCCTTCTTTCTCGGTAATCCGGGACCTGGAGTTATTTCCTCCTATGAAGCATTCTTTATTTGGCTGCTTTTCTTCTTGGGTGCGATACTTCAGATGCTGTCGGTGATGAATGATGGGCACCAGAGTAAAATTCGTTCCGGTGTCGGCGGCATACTCGTCATCATCGGTATTTTTCTACCGAACACGCTCAACTCATATGCGCTATTACGAGCGACATGCACGGGGCAGCTACCTAATGCGCAATGCGAAGAGCGAGCAATTGAAATGATCCCGGTGTTCACAATGGCGATTGCGTTTTCGGCGGCACTAGCGGTTCTATTTTTCTTTACGATGCTCTCGCCTACACTTGAGCGTCTCATTAGTTCGGTCACCGGTGATGGTACTAATGCGAGAGAACCTGGATTGCTTCCAGATTCTCTGAAAGGCGCTCAGAATCAGCAAAATCTGCCAGGACAAGAGCTAGAAACTGCAGCGCCACCTTCCTCTGTTGAGCCAATACCACCTGTAGCGCAGCGTCATAGCACCTGTGGAAGCTTTGCCGCTGCTGTCCTTGGAGGAGCAATCGTTTGGATGATCCAGGCGATTGGAGAACAAACGACCAAACGCCGATAAGTCGCTTGCATACACTCGGAGTGCAGTCTGACTAGAGGTGTGAACCAAGACGCTATTCTTAAAAAATAACGTTCACTTGGAGGCCGGTATGCGCAAAACTCTCCCCAACGACATCAAAGAAATCCTCGCAAGCGGGGACGTTGAAGCCGTGGCTGAGGCAGTGAAAAACTGCGAGATTGGTGCATACCTGCGGAGCGAATACGGAAAGCCCAAGCTCTTGCACCTCCTCTGCTCGCAAGAGATTGTCGAGTTCATGGTCGCTCGAGGCGAGGACATCAACTGTCGCAATGAACGTGGACAAACTCCCATTCACTGCCGCGTCAAGCAACGTCGACCCGATCTGATCCCCGGTCTCATTGCCTTTGGCGGCAATATCAATGCCCGAGATAACGCGGACCAAACTCCGTTGTTCGGCGCTGTCGAACGCCTAGACGCGCCCGAGGTGGAACAGATGATCCAATGGGGTGCTGACCCCACTCTTGATGCGCATTCAAAAATCTATGGGGACTACACGCTGACGAAGTACGCGCTGAGTTGGTACAACTTGTTTGATTCCCCCAGAATCCTGCGTGTTTTCAACGTCTTGCGTGCACATGGCGCACACCCAAGCGGCGAGGAATACAAAGCTCTTCAAGCCATGGATAAAGATCGCTGCTCGATCATCGCACACAGCCCCGAAGACGCTAACAATCCCCGCTTCCTTGAAGCCGCGGAAGCCTTGCGGCAGCTGTGCGAAATGTTCGGCGTCGCTCAGCAAGTTGCGCGCCGGGCACCGAGCGTTGGAGAAAAGCTTGAGCTAGACTCCTCGAAGAGCTGGAAGAAGCTTTCTGGCGAACTCTGGGACTTGCTCGTTCCGCTTGATAATCAGGCCGAGACACTCCAAGGTGAAGCCATCAGGATCACCGGTAAGGTCGCCTACGAGGTCTACGACAACGGCGGCATTAACTGGGAACCGACCTTCAACGCGCTCCTCAAGCAATTCCTCGAGATCATTTCCTCTCAGGTCCCCCTCAGTGCAGACGAGCTTGCGCGCGCCACGAAAGCAGTCGGGGACCTTCGCGGTGGAAAATCAACCGAGGCCAGTGACGTCTTACGCGAAGCCGCTGTTCACTGGGTGCTTGTGAACCCTGTCTTACGCGCAAACACCATGCCTTTCCTCGGCCGGTAAACGCGCGCCTTACTCTTCGCTGCTCTTACGGCGGCGCACCCGCTTTCGTGGTGCGGGGGAGTGCTCGCCTCGGCCTCGGCCCTTGGTTCCGCGGTCAGAACGTCCATGCTTTCCGGAATTAATTGTCTGATCGCCATCCTTGCGGGTACGGCGTCGGGTACGAGTCCGCTCGCCGGAAGCTGAACGCTCCCCGCGTCCTCCCGAGCGGGCAGAAGAACGACCACCGCGGCCTCGGCCTCGGCCACCGCGCGAGGAACCACCCAAGTCCTCAATCTTCTCGGCGCTCAGTCCCTCGCGTGTACGCTGCGCGCGCGGAAGACGTCCCGTAACGTCCTCGGGAATATCCAAGTCCGTGTACAGGTGCGGTGAGGTGTGGTAGGTCTCCAAAGGTTCGGTAACGCCCAAGCCCAGTGCCTTCGAGATCAAAGACCAGCGCGGGACATCGTCCCAATCCACGAAGGTTACAGCTGTACCCGAATTACAAGCGCGGCCGGTGCGGCCAATGCGGTGGATGTAAACCTTCTAGTCCTCGGGGCACTGGTAGTTGATGACGGGGGTGACATCGTCAACGTCGATACCGCGTGCGGCAACATCC
>CALIEP010000318.1 GCA_938022345.1 uncultured Actinomyces sp. | reverse complement strand
TCCTGCTCCACCGATTAAGAGATCGCACTGGCAGTTGCCAACGGCGTCATCAAGATGAACGTTGACACTGACACCCAGTACGCGTTCACCCGCCCGGTCGTCAACTGGATGATGCCCAACTACGAAGGCGTCCTCAAGATTGACGGCGAGGTCGGCAACAAGAAGAAGTACGATCCTCGCGCTTGGGGCAAGGAAGCTGAAGCCGGTATGGCTGCACGCGTCGTCGAAGCTGCTGAGCGTCTGGGCTCGGTCGGCACCAAGATGCGCTGATCGCTTCTGAAACTGCTTCATTAGCACTGAAAGGTGAGGGTACCCAAATGGGTGCCCTCACCTTTTCTGTTGTGATGTGCCTATCTATCGGAAGGACAGGCTAAACTTGTAGCTAGTCGAAGGACGATTTTCAGGGTCTTCGGAAGGATGACAATGATGACTGATACGACATGGACCCGCGTTGAGGGAATGATGATTGCCTCCCAGCTTGATCCCGATCAAGTTGCGCACGTGCTCCGTGAAAGTTCCGTTTTGGCCCAATTGGAGTGGTTTGAGGCAACTCCTCAGCTTCTGGGCCTCAATATTGCGGTTGAGAACGGGCGAGTCGCGACACTTGCTGAAGGTGCTCAGGATGCGCAAGTAGGAATTACGGTCAGCGAGCTTGCTTCTCAGTTAGCTTCGCACTTCAAAGCAGAAGTGCGTCTGGGTGGAGAACATATCGATGCTCTTCCTCAGGGTGATAGCCCTCTGGCTGATTTCCTTCCTGAAGAGGTCGAAGAGTCAGAGTCGGGTGTTCGTGTCGTTGAGATCGGTCGTACCCCCGCGTCCTCGGTCCCGCTGTTGGCCGCACTTGAGGGTGTTGATGTCGCAGATGTCGAGCTGAACAATGGGTATCGCGCACTGTTGGCTAAAATTCCCGAAGACAAGTCAGGGTGGAACTTCGGTGATCTTCCGCTGGTTTCCTTAGCGATGACCGATGGTGATTTGCATCTGTACTTGGTTACCGATGATCATCTCGAGCATGTACTGACCCATAACTGGGGAATGACAACGCTTATCGTGACCGGTTCCGCTTCTGCCTAGTCCGTGGATCCTTCCGTGGTCGACTTAGTGGGAGATCGCCCTGCGCTGCGCGAAATTGCGGCACATGTCCCGGGCGCTGATGTCGAGGCATTGCTGGCCGCTCAGGACCTTCACGGAGTTCACGCGATTACTGCCGTTGTGAAGGCGCTTGCGCTGCCTCGCGGCGTTGCAGAGTTCCTACAGGGCACAATTGAAGCCGGGGATGTTGAAGGCGCGGTTCTCCACAATGCACGCGGTATCTCGAATGCTATCGGTCGTAGCGTTGACATCATAATGACCGGGAACAAGGAAGAAGATCCCAGCGCTATTCAAAAGGCCTACATGGCGGTCGTTTCTGACCGTCCGTGGATTCTTTCAGCTCTCGCTTCTATCGAAGCAGCGGCCGGTGCAGCGCTACTGGTATCCGCGGTGAAGGCTGCGAAGCCGCGTTCAGGGTGGAAGATCTTCTAGGGTGTTTTCGGTGGCGCTCTTCTGGTGGATGCCTTCGCTGAACTTGCCTTGGCACGCGTGATGCGTGCGAAGTTTGGACGCCGCTAAGGTCATTTGAAACGACACAAGCGCTGGGCTGTACGGTCAGCCCAGCGCTTCTTTATCCTCCCCGCGGGCAAGCATTTGCTTGTGCACCCCCGGAGGAACGTAAAGAGCTCTTTCGAATATAAAAGGAAAACTGGTACCTATCGAGTGATAGGTACCAGCGAAAATCAAAGAGAATGTTTCACTTGCCCTTGTGGAAGGTCGCCAGTGCGCCGGCGCCGGCAGTGACGAGCAGCGCAGCAACTGCAACCGCGCTATTGGCTTCAACATCACTCATCAAGCCACCGCGGCGACCGTTCGCGTTGAAACCATAGCTGGAATCAGCCAGCTGCGAGTTGTCTTGGTTCTCTACAGGAGCTTGGGAAGCGGCGGGAGTGGCATCGCTGCTCGAGCGCGTCGGAGCGGCGTGTGCAGCATTATTGCGTTGGGCCGCAGCGCTTGTGTTCTGCTGCTGGCTGGTAGTCGCCTGCGCCTGTCGAGCAGCAGCATTGCGACGCGCAGCCTCCTGTGCGGTCGGACGGTTCGGTGAACCGGGAGCGAAGACTTGTACTCGACGAGCCGGGGCAGGCGCAGGGCGGGCCTCGTTCTGTCTGGGCCGGGGCTGAACGCTCGGCCGGCTCTCGTGGATGTGTTGAGTCGGAGTCACCGTCGGTAGGGGCTTCGCAGTCGCAGAACGCGTCTGGTCATTACTTGAAGGCACAGTGGGCGTCGAAGTAGCGGTCGGAGTCACTGAAGGTGTTGCCGTCGGTGTGGGAGTTGCACTTGCGCAGGCAATCTTCGTAGTGAGTTCAAGATCGGTCTGCTTTGATTTGTCAGCACCCAAACGCTTCCAGATGAAACGAGTAGTTGTTTCGCTGACGGCATCGGGGGTGCACTGACTGATTGTTTGACGTATCTGAGCAGTGATCGTGATGGTGGAGCCCTTTGGCATGTTGATCACGGAGTGGAAGGGAGAGAATTCAGGCTTGTCCTGGGTGAGGGTAAGTGATTCTGCATACCCATCGGCGCGCTCGGGGCAGGTTGCTCCACCTTTAACCGAGCACTGGAGACTCCAAATAACATTACTGCTGCCGGCGACGTTACTGGAGAAAACGCCTTCAATCTCGATGTCCTTCGCATCCTTGCCGACATTGGTCAGCTCGAATGTCAGGGTACGAATTTCTCCGTTTTTGACGAGGACCTCAGGGGTTGCAAGCGAAGAATCGATGGCGGGAATATTCTTTTCCTGCAACTCGTCGAGAGTCTTCGCATCCTGCTCATCGCCTTGCAATTGAGCAATTGAGGTGGCGTTGGCGGAAGGTGTCGCGTTACTCTCAACCCAAACCGCACCTTCGTGACCCTTCAGGTCATTCATAAAGGGCGTATCGTCGCTGGATGCCGGCTTGGGTTCAAGTTGATCGAAGGTAACCGCCGGAGTCTGATTGGGCAGTGTGGTCTCGGGAGCAAACTCAGCACCTTCAACAATGACCTCTGCCTTTTCATAAGGTGTGTGGACAAATTTCTTTGCCAGCGGGGAATCGCTTTGAAGAACAAGGCGATCGGGAGTCGACTGAAGATCCTTGACGTTGAGAGTTGGATCTGCGCTGGGGGCTTCAGCCGTAGCATGTACATCTAGGCTGCCACCGACATCGTCTAGATGATCAAGAGGATCAGTGGAAACAGTCGTAACGGGCGCTGTGTCCGGATGCGCAGATGCGGAAGACCAAGGCAGAGCTAAAAGCGTAAAGGACCCGCCAATTGCAGCAGTTGCGAGAAGAATTAGGGCGCGCGAAAACTCGGAACCCTGTCGATACGACAGCGCCCTTTGGGAGTTTCGCGATCCTAAGCGAATTCTCACATAGGCCCTTTCTTTGAACGCAATTCGTGTGATGGGAACATGCATTGCTGGAGGGTTCCTGCAGTCTGCACTGCTAATAGTTTATAGGTTTTGTCAAGCTAATGGGATACAGAAGTGTATATTATGAGCACTTTTCCCTGACATTTCCGCAGAAATGTCATGCAAGGTAACCATGGCTTGAGCTGTGACAAAGCTGGTTGGCTCCTGAAAGCCAAATTAGTATTTAGAAATAATAAGGGAATGAAGACCAGTCTGGCGAGCGGTGTTCGATGAAGGCATCGCGACCTTCCTGAGCCTCATCCGTCATGTACGCCATGCGTGTTGCTTCGCCGGCAAAAACCTGCTGGCCGGCCAAGCCGTCATCGGCCAAGTTGAAAGCAAATTTCAGCATGCGGATAGCCTGTGGAGACTTCGTTGCAATGATCCGAGCCCACTCCAAGGCGGTTTCCTCCAGCTGAGCATGGGGAACGGCCTCGTTAATGACGCCCCAGCGCTCCGCAGTATCGGCGTCATAGCGCCTGGCAAGGAAGAAAATCTCACGTGCACGCTTATCACCCGCTTGGCGCGCGAGCAGTGCAGATCCATAACCGGCATCAAAAGAACCAACATTCGCATCAGTCTGCATGAATGCGGCATGCTCGCGAGAAGCAATCGAGAGATCGCACACAACATTCAAGCTGTGTCCGCCACCAGCCGCCCAACCGGGAACCGCCGCAATAACGACCTTCGGCATGGTGCGGATCAGGCGCTGGACCTCCAAAATATGAAGGCGTCCCGCGCGTGCGGGGTCAATTTGCTCGCGTCGCTGTTTCACTCCCGCCGAGGCCTCGCTGCCCTCAACTTCGTAGTGGTAGCCATCTTTTCCGCGGATCCTCTGGTCGCCACCCGAACAGAAGGAATAGCCACCGTCGCGAGGGGAGGGTCCGTTTCCCGTCAAAATAACCGCAGCGACATCGCTGGTCATTCGCGCGTGGTCCAGGCAGCGATAGAGCTCATCGACGGTATGTGGGCGGAATGCATTGCGAATTTCTGGACGATCGAAAGCAATACGGACCACGGGCAAGTCGGCGCCCTTTTCACTTCCGTCGACGGGGCCTCGGGAAATTCCGCGGTGGTAGGTCATATCGGTCAGCTCGAAACCCTCAACCTCACGCCAGCGCGAAGGGTCAAAGGTATCGGAAACGAAATTCAGTGCGCTCATAGCCCCAACAATAGCGGCCGATGACCACTTGATGCCTAGAGGACTAGGATAGGGATGTTCATACAGTTGACGCCTAAGCAAAGGAGCTCGTCGATGTCCTCCTCTCTGTCCGCGATTCCCGGACTTCTTCCACTTCCGGTCTTCATTGAAGAGGCCGATGCGCATCCGGAAGAAGCCACTTGGGCAGAAATTAGCCCCTCTGTTGTGCTGAAGACTCCCGAGGAATTTTCGGCGGTAATTGCACCCCTGGCAATCCCCGAGGAATGGCAGTTAACAGAGGCCTACATTTTGACGATTTCCGCTGGAAGCGCGCAGGTGAGCGCTGCTACCGAATTGGGGCTGTCTCGAGGCCTGCGTCGCCTCAATACATTGGCCATCGCGAATCACAGCCGGGCCCCCATTGCAGTGAAGATCATCGACTTCCCCGCCTATAGGCATCGCGGCTTGCACATCGATGTTGCCCGCCATTTCTTCAGCGTTCCTACGATCCTTCGCGTCATGGATGCGATGAGCGAAGTGGGTTTGAACATTTTGCATCTGCACCTGAGTGATGATCAGGGATGGCGCATTGAAATCCCGCAATTCCCCGAACTCATTGAACGCTCATCCGATTGCGCAGTCGGCGGGGAAGAAGGCGGCTACTACACTCTTGATGACTATCAGACCCTGGTCGAGGGAGCGCGCTCGCGGATGATTGCGATCATCCCTGAAATTGATATCCCCGGACACGTCAATGCTGCTCTCCACGCGATTGAAGGGCTCAACCCCGATGGTGTCTGTCCGCCTCTTTACGAAGGAACGGAAGTCGGCTTTTCGACTCTCTCAACCAAGGCGCCCGCGACCCAAGCCTTCCTCGAGGCCGTCGTCGAGACCCTTGCTCCCTTCTCTCCTGCGGGAATCCACATCGGTGGGGATGAGTCCTTCTCGACCGCAGAAGGTGACTACCCGATCATCGTTGGCAGCCAGATCGAACGCATCCATGCACTGGGCAAGCGCGCTGTGGCGTGGGAAGAAGCCGCGGATCTGCTGGGTGAAGGCGACCTTGTTCAGGTCTGGCATGATGACCTCGAGGGCGACTCTATCGCTCGTGCAGTCGCGCGCGGCGTTCGTGCAGTCATGTCTCCCGGCCCGAAAGCCTACTTCGATATGAAGGAATACCCGGAGCAGAAGCTTGGGATCACGTGGGCCGGAATCCTTCCTTTGAAGAAAGCCTGGGATTGGGATCCCGAGAGCATCTGTGAGGGTGTGGACCGCAAGGGAATTGAAGGCGTCGAGGCCTGTCTGTGGAGTGAAACCCTGCGCCGAGAGAAAGACGTCTGGGAGATGCTGCTTCCGCGCCTAGCGGGTCTTGCTGAGGTCGCCTGGGCTGGTGGTCCCGTAGGGAGCTGGGAAGACTTCCAAGAACGTTTGGTGGGCCTCGAAGGCCTGTGGCGAGGCCGCGGCTGGTACGTCAAATAAAACGCAAATGAAAAGCCCTCCCACGCGCAAGCGGGGGAGGGCTGCGTGCTACCGCATCGCATGAAACAAGATGGGCAGCGAATCCTTCGTTGGGTTTTAAGCCTGTGCGTAGAGGCGCATCAGACGTTCAACTTCTTCTTGAACCGCATGAGTTGCGGGGCCGACATACTTTCGTGGATCGACAATCTTCGGGTTTTCATCAAGAATCTGACGAACGCCCTGGGTGAAGACGACATTCAGGTGTGTCGATACGTTGATCTTGGTCATTCCAGCTTGAATTGCCGCGACCATGCCCTCGTCGGGAACGCCGGAAGATCCGTGCAAAACCAGCGGGACAGGGACGAGTTCGTGGATTGCAGCAATGAGCTGATTGTCCAAAACCGCCTCGCGAGTTGCCATCGCGTGAGAAGAACCGACAGCAACAGCAAGCAGATCAACGCCGGTATCTACAACAAACTGGGCCGCATCTTCAGGATTGGTACGTGCTGAAGGGGCGTGGACACCGTTCTTTCCGCCAACTTCACCCAGTTCGGCCTCGACGCTGACACCGTGCTCATGAGCGAAAGCGGTGATCTCAGCGGTAGTCTCACGGTTCTGCGCATCTGGAAGTTTTGAACCGTCGTACATGATCGAGGTAAAACCGAGTTCGACAGCCTCACGGCACAAATCGGTGGATTCAGCGTGATCAAGGTGAACGGAAACGGGAACGGTGGAGGCCTCGGCAAGCTCGATAAGCGCGCGCCCCAGGGGACGCAGACGGCCACCGTGATACTTCACGGCATTTTGGGACAGCTGGAGAACCAAAGGCAAACCGGTGTTTTCGGCGGCATCGACAAATGCTTCAGCGTGATCAAGAAGGACCACGTTAAAAGCCGCAAGGCCAACCTTGCGGGCGGCGCAATCGCGTGCAAGTACAGCGGTATCAGCAAGCATAGCGACCTACTTTCTTGACAAATTAGGACAGACGAACAGGAGAAATGTGGGAAAGAAGCTCCTCGCGAAGGGGAAGATCAATCTCCCCAGCGACGGGCATTGTCACCGCGGCGGCAGAGGTTGCGACGGCCTCGGCAATGGCAGTAGGAATCTGTGACTCAATGTCGTCCCCAGCCTGAGCAAGCGAGCGAGCGAGGGATGCAACGCAGGCATCGCCGGCACCGGTGGGATTGCCTTGAAGGACAACACCGGCCTCGGCGTGCCAATGGCTCTCGCGAGAGAAGAGGTCCATTCCCTCTTCGCCTCGCGATACACACACCCAGCTCGGTCCCTGCTCGATCAGGGCACGCGCGCCCTCTTCGATGGAGGACGCGCCCGTAGCCTCGAGGAGCTCCAAATGATTGGGCTTGAGGACATCGGCCCACGCTGCGCACTCAACCAAGGACGGACCTGAGGTATCCAGAATGATGCGGCAACCGATCTGACGGACACGGCGCAGCACCGGCTCGAGAACCTCAAAAGTGCTGCTCCCGGGAAGAGAACCCGAAACCACCAAGAGATCATCGCCGCTCAGGCGGCTTCCCAAAAGATCACCCATCTGCTTCCAGGAATCAGGATCTAGAGCATGACCGGATTCGTTGTACACCGTGGCGGTGTTATCAATCATGGCGATTGAGCGTCGCGTTTGGAAGGGAACCTCAACCCACTCCGGTGTGACCAGAGAAGTCATTTCCTCCATGAGCGAGGCGATCACATTGCCGGTTGCGCCCCCCAAGAAACCTGTTGCGTGGCTTGGGACTCCGAGCTGGTCCAAGACACGAGAGACATTCAGTCCCTTCCCTCCCGGACGCTGAGAATACTCCGTAATGCGGTGAACCTGACCGCGGGTTTGGTCAGGAGCCTGCCACGTAATATCCAGAGCCGGATTGGGAGTGAAGGTCCAGATCATGATTCAACCTCGATTCCATGGCTCTGGAATGCCAAAGCTGCGGCGCCCAAGGCCTGCGAGGAGGAACCTAAAGCAGCGGAGAGCAGTGCAGGTGCGGGCATGACCGTGCACCCCGATTCCAAGCCTTTACGAAGGGGATCGTAAACAAGCGAGCCACCTTTGCACAGGCCACCTCCCAAAACGACGGGAAGTGAACCAACCTGGTGGCAAACCGTTGCAAGAATCCCGCCCAGCAGACTCATCGAGGTCTCGAGGATCTCGCGTGCCTTTCGAGCGTTTTCGCTGGATGAAAGGGCAAGTTCCTCAACTTCGCGGGCCCCCGATCCTGCGGGGACGATCCCAACCTCGATTGCCCGGCGTGCAATACCGCTGGCCGAGGCAACCTGCTCCACCGGAACAACCTCATAGGGGCGATCGGGGTGTGGAACGGGAATCTGTCCGATTTCACCAGCCCACGGCGGTTCCGGCGCGAGGCGCGAATTGATGACAACGCCCGAGGCGATCCCGGTTCCTACTGCCACATACAGGCAGGAGGGACGGCGAACGCCCCACAGGGCCTCGGCAAGAGCTCCCGAGCGCACATCGTGTCCTAGTGGGACGAAAGAACCCAGTGCCTCGGAAAGCTTTTCGCTTAAAGGAGCGTCTTTCCAGCCCAGATTGGCGGAGAAAATACCAATGCGATGTTCTTCGTCAATGATTCCAGGAACACACACGCCGACGGGCGCATCGACCGAAGCCTCGCGAAGAGTTCGGGCCAGACGCACGACCGCAGAAACGACATCATCAGCGCCGGTCTGGGGCGTGGCGACGGCCTCGGAAGAGGTCATCACAGTGCCGCGGGTGTCAGCGAGCACCCCCTTGATGGTGGTGCCTCCGACATCGATCCCGATGGCGAACTTCTGGTCCGAGTTGCTCACTTGAGGATCACCGAGCGGGTCAGATGGCGCGGGGTATCGGGGTTGAGACCGCGAGCTTCAGCGCGAGCAACGGCCAAACGCTGTGCAACAACGAGGTGAGCCATGGGGTCACCGTCGAAAGTCACCAATTCGGCGCCAGTTGCGGCAACCTGATCGGCCATGCCCTCGGGAACCGGGCCGAAAACCCAGGTCAGGCGACCGGGCTGAGCGATAGAGATCGGGCCGTGGCGGTATTCCATTGCCGGGTAGACCTCAGTCCAAGACTGAGAGGCTTCACGCAGCTTCAGGCCCGCTTCGTTCGCCAGACCAATGGTCCATGCGGTGCCCAGGAAGGTGATCTGGTCGGCATCAACCCAGCGCTGGGGGATTTCGAGCTCGAGGGCGCGCTGTGCGTCATCCGCAGCTGCAGTGATATCGTCACCCAAGCTGTGACGGAAGTATGCAAGAGCAGTGGTTGCAAAACGAGTCTGGACAACGGATTCTTCATCGGCGAAGTCCAGAGCAACCTCAACATCTGCGTAGGGAGTTGCGGGGCCATTACCCACAGCGGTGATCAAGACGTTGGGAACGCCGCGGTCCTTCAGGCCGTGCAGGATGTCAATAATTTCAGTTGTCGTACCCGAGCGAGACAGACACACGACGCGGTCGTAGTGGCGATCCCAAGGGAATTCGGTGGCGGTGAAGGCATCAGAGAGACCCTTGCCCTGGCGCTCGCGGGCAACGGTGTAGGCCTGCGCGATAAACCACGATGTTCCACATCCGATGACGGCAATGGCCTCACCATCTTGGGGAAGTGCATCAGTGGGAACGTCAAGAACTCGACGCCACAGCTCAGGTTGGCTGTTAATTTCTTCAGAAGTAAGGGACATCGGTGTCTCCATTGTTATCGGGAATGCATCACCACCTTGGTGTGCTTGTACTATCGTACCAAGAAGGAAATAACTTAGGACTAGCTGGATAAGTGCCCGAAGTTGTCTACCTCTTTGCAATGACGCTGAAATCAACACATCGGAGTGACAATGACTGACAAATCGACCAAGCCAGGTCGTCTTACCCTTCCCATTGAGCGTGGAATCGATGCCGAAGTTCGCGCTCTTGTTGAGCGCCTTGGCGCGGACGCAGTGCGAAATTCCGATGGAACAGAACTTCCCGAGTGGGTCGACCGAGCATTTGCCAAGGTGTACTCCACGTATTTCCCTGCGCGTGGTGATGAAGACTGGGCCGATCAGAGCGAAGGTGAGCGCATTCACCAATACCTTTCGTCAAACCCTCATACGGCGCCGGAAAGCGGACCTTTGAGTATCGATGTCATGGAGGGATGGTTCCAAGCGCAATTCCGTCCTGATACTCAATGCGACACCTCCCGCTGGTGGCAGGTCATTGATCGGACCAGTGGACAGGCTTTGGATCCCTCGCAGTGGAGCGTTCAAGAGATTGAGCCTTTACCCATCGTTGATCCCGTGCCGATCGTTGGAGAGCTACCGCCTACTGCTTCGAGCGCGGTGGTGACGATTCACGAGCCTATTCCCTTCCACGTGTACACCGTGAGCTTCTTTGCCGTACAGATGTGGGATTCCACCCAGATGTATAACTATTTGACGAATGACTGGGCGCTTGAGGAAGGTCGCGTGAAGGAGCGTCCCTTCGATGTGGCATTTCCGAGGACCTGGGAACACGTTAAGGATGCCTTGGCTATCTGGCTTAAAGCCAACCCCCAGGTGGACGTGGTTCGTTTCACGACCTTCTTCTATCACTTCACTTTGGCCTTTGACTCCCGAGGCCGTGAACGCTACGTCGATTGGTTTGGATACTTGGCCTCGGTGTCGATCCCGGCGATGGAAGAGTTCGAAAAGGAATACGGCTATGCGCTAAGCCCCGAGGACTTTGTGGATGGTGGCTGGTACAACTGCCCCTTCCGCACTCCCACTCCGGTCTTCAAAGACTGGATCGATTTCACCTCCAAGCGAGTCGCTCAAAAGGCGGGTGAGCTGGTTCGTCAGGTTCACGAGGAGGGCCGCGAGGCCATGATGTTCCTTGGCGATAACTGGATCGGTATGGAGCCCTATGGTCCCTACTTCCCTTCGATCAAGATGGATGCGGTTGTTGGATCTGTTGGTTCGGCAGCGACCTGCCGCATGATCTCCGATATTCCCGGTGTGCGCTACACCGAGGGACGCTTCCTTCCCTACTTCTTCCCCGATGTCTTCCGTGAGGGCGGTGATCCTCTGGGCGAGGCCAATGAATCGTGGCGCACCGCTCGCCGCGCGATCGTCCGTTGTCCCTTGGATCGTATGGGCTATGGCGGCTACCTTTCCTTGGCTTTGCAATTCCCGGAATTTATTGACCGCGTGGAGGAAATCCTTGCGGAATTCCGTTCCCTTCACGAGGCCACGGGCGGGGAGAAGCCCGCGTGTGCACCCGTACGCGTTGCCGTTTTGAATGCATGGGGAAAGTTGCGCACGTGGCAGACCCACATGGTCGCCCACGCCCTGTGGTACAAGCAGATTCACACCTACCTCGGGGTGATTGAAGCCCTTGCGGGCCTGCCCTTCGATGTCCGTTTCATGTCCTTCGACGAGGTGATTGAAGGGGGAATGAAGGCGCTCGAAGACGTGGATGTCGTCATTAATGCAGGCGCTGCCAACACTTCTTTCTCAGGCGGGCAGGTCTGGGAGGATCTTCGTCTCCAAGACGCTCTGCG
>CALIEP010000317.1 GCA_938022345.1 uncultured Actinomyces sp. | reverse complement strand
TCGGTCTCGGAGTTGACCTCAACCATAACGCCCACGCCATCCTGAACCGAAGCGGCAAGGAGGCCTGCAGAAGCCTGACGACCTTCACGCTTGGACAGAGACTTCAGACCCTTGAGGCGAATGATCTCGAGAGCCTTCTCGGCATCGCCTTCGGATTCCTGGAGCGCCTTCTTGACGTCCATCATGCCTGCGCCGGTCTTCTCGCGCAGAGCCTTCACATCAGCGGCAGTGAAATTAGCCATTACTGAATTCCTTTCTCAGCTCAGTCCTGTGCAGGCTTTTCGGACTCTTCGGCAACGGCTGCTGCTGCGGACTCGTCAGCTGCAACTTCACCTTCGAGGAGTTCGCGCTCCCACTCAGCCAGAGGCTCGACTGCGGAGGAATCCTCAGAAGCATTCTTACGGCCGGCGCTGCGTGCAAGCAGGCCTTCAGCAACTGCGTCTGCAATCACGCGGGTCAGCAGTGCAACTGCGCGAATTGCGTCGTCGTTACCGGGAATGCGGTAGTCGACCTCGTCCGGATCAGCATTGGTGTCCAGGATGGCAACGATCGGGATGTTGAGCTTGCGAGCTTCAGAAACAGCGAGGTGTTCCTTCTTGGGGTCAACGATCCACACTGCGGAGGGAACCTTGGCCATATCGCGGATACCACCGAGGGTGCGAGCGAGCTTGTCCTTCTCGCGGCGCATCATGAGCAGTTCCTTCTTGGTGCGGCCCGAAGATGCCACATCGTCGAAGTCGATCTGCTCGAGTTCCTTCAGGCGCTGGAGGCGCTTGGAAACGGTGGAGAAGTTGGTGAGCATACCACCGAGCCAGCGGTGGTTTACGTAGGGCATGCCAACGCGCTGTGCCTGCTCGGCGACAGCTTCCTGTGCCTGCTTCTTGGTGCCGACGAAGAGAATGGTTCCGCCGTGTGCAACGGTTTCCTTGACGAAGTCGAAGGCAATATCGATATCGGCAATGGTCTGCTCGAGGTCGATGATGTAGATGCCGTTACGCTCGGTCAGAATGAAGCGCTTCATCTTCGGGTTCCAACGACGGGTCTGGTGCCCGAAGTGAACGCCAGATTCCAGAAGCTGGCGCATGGTGACGATTGCCATTGCATCGTCCTTTCCCCGCTGAGCGGGATCATGGGGTTTCCCCCGGTTTTCTCGGTTAATGTGCCTTTCGGCCCTGGTGCCATGACGTTGCGACCCATTGGACCGTGACGCAACTGCCCCGGCACTTTCACTTCCGTGAGGTGCTCGGAAAATGGCACGCGAAGTCATCCGCATAGCGAATGCTGTTCAATCCTACCGTATTCGCGAAGGAGATTCGGCTTTCAGAAGGTGCGCAATGACGAAATTCAGCTTGTGATTGCTCACTTTTTATCCACAGGATGCACACCCTTTCCGCGTTTTCCACAGATTAAAGCATGCTCATGCAGACAGAGGGCTTTTAAAGAGATCGTGGTCTATGGCGATATTTCCTGATCTTCGAAAAAATCTGACACACATAGGAGTGGCAACACTCGTTGCCTGCGCATTTCTAGGCTTACCGGCATACGGTGTCACTCCGCCCCATTCCGCTTCGCAGTGGCACCAGCCTTTTAGAGGCGGCTTCACCCTAGTTAAAACTTTTAACCCACCGGATAGACCCTGGCTGAGTGGATCTCGAGGAGTATGGCTCAACCTCTATAACCCCCAAGGCACAATCGAATCGCCATGCGATGGCAGGGTGATCTACAGCGCCGAGCTCGCTGGTCGAAAGGTTCTTTCAATTGACTGCGGCGGGATCCATTCGACATTCGAACCGGTGGTTACCACGCTGCACACCGGCCAAAGCGTGACGCGTGGCGAGCAAATCGCGTCAGTTCCTCCCTTAGGGAGCGAATGGACAAGCACATCTATTCGAGAGGGCGAGATTCACTGGGGCGCAAAAGTATCGCGCACTCGATATATCAACCCATTGCGAATGCTCACTGGGCATCCTCGGCTTAAAACCCTTTGAACACACTAGGCACGAGGGTGCGCTTGTCGATAGATTGCACTTAGACGCTGGGCATCAACATGCGTATACCTCTGCGTCGTCTGGAGCGAGGAATGCCCAAGCATTTCTTGTACTGCCCGGAGATCGGCTCCCCCACCCAAAATATGCGTTGCCGCAGTATGCCGAAGGGCGTGAGGTGCAATATCTCGAACCCCAGCACGTGCGCACATACGGTGGAGCATTCCTCGGATTACGCGCGGGTCGATGCGTTTACCTTTGTCTCCGACAAAGAGCGCCTTCCCCGCTTCTGGATGGGCAAGCTCTTGCCTTGGCCCATTAAGCCAACGCTGAAGGGCGTTGAGACAAGTTCGGGTAAAGGGAACAATGCGTTCCTTGTTTCCTTTACCGATCACACGAAGGGTCATTCCCTGTTGATCAATCGAGGTCGTATCCAAGGAGCAGACTTCACTCACACGCATTCCAGTCGCGTAAATCGTCTCCAGAATTGCCCAATCTCGTACTGCTGCTGGTGTGGAATCATCACTGGCTTGGAGCGCCGCACATGCAAGGAGGCGTTCAGTGTCAGAAACTGTTTGGACCTGAGGAAGCTTCTGATCACCGCGAGCGCTGGTCACAAGCAGCCCAGGATCAGCAGCGAGATAACCTCGACGGTGTGCCCACGCCGTGAATGAGCGTATCGAGGCAGTCTTCCGCGACACAGTTGAGCGTGAGTTCCCCTTGCGAAGTTCATCCGCAAGCCACATGCGAATTGCGCGCAAGGTAACGACGTCATTGACGTTTTCTACTGTGATCTCTTCAGTACCGGAATCTTGAAGAAATGATTGCAAGTCTGCGGTATATGCACGCAAGTTATGCGGAGAAAATGCGGCATTAGCGCGCAGATAGGTCTCCCACGCCTCCAGCAGTCTCTCATCCATACCGAGCAGTTTAGTGATGTGGGGATTTACTTCGGTGCCAGCCGCGCTCATCGTTTGCGACATAACCCTCTAATTGAAGTCGAACAAGCGCGATCTTCACGCTCTCTTCATCCAAACCAGCAGCAACCGCCGCTCTTTCAATTGTCATTGAACGCCTCTGCGGAAGCGCCTCAAATACTCTGCGCATCAGTGGCTGAAGCGCATCAATCCCATGATCGGAAGCTATCGGGTCTCCAAATAGTGGCATTTGGTTTTCTTTAGGGAGCTTTTCCCCGATCATGTCGACAATATCTGCCCAATCACGAACGAGTATTCCTCCGTTACGTAACAGTTCGTGGACGCCTCGTGAAGCCTCTGAATAGACCGAGCCGGGAACTCCGCCAACGGAGGTCCCCATCTCCAGTGCCCAACGCGCAGTTGCAAGCGCACCAGAGCGTGGCGAAGCCTCGACGACGACAACCCCAGCGGCAGCTGCGGCGATCAGGCGGTTCCTTCCTAAGAAGCGCCACTTAGCGGGACGGAAAGTGCAGGGAACTTCGGATACTAAGGCCCCTCCACACCTCAGAATCGCACGAAATATATCGCTATTGCTGGCTGGGTAGAGGTTTCCCAATCCGCCAGCCATGTAGGCACAGGTCTGGCCTCGAACATTAACACTTCCCTGGTGCACCGCGGTATCTATGCCTATTGCCCCGCCCGAGATTGTCCCATAACCACGATGCGACAGCTCTGATGCCAGTTCACTTGCTACTTCGTTCCCATAGTGCGATGAGGCACGAGCGCCAACGATTGCGATAGCAGGCGACTTCGGCATCTCCCCGATGACCCAGAGCAACCGAGGCTGCCCTTCCCCTAGTTTTTCAAAGCCACCTGGCCAGTCAGGATCGCTCGGAAGAACAAGACGCCCACCGATTTTATTCAAGATTTCCAATTCAACGTGTGGATTCGCAGACAAAGCGCGCGGTCGCCAGCGCTTCCAGCAGGACCGAAATACTTCTTCCTCACTTCTCAAGCACTGAGGAATTACCGGCGTCGAGGCTAATATCCAAGATTTTGCTTCTTCGTCTCCCAAACGCAGTCGTAAAAGATCAAGGTGCGCATCCGATGGTTCGCTCACGCTATTCCACCAGATTTCGTCAAGTAGTTCGGGGGTCTCATCCAATGCCATAGTTCTCGCCTCCTTGCCTGAGCTGGAGAGCTGCAGAGAACTCATCCAGTCCAATCGAGTTTTTTCCTGAATAATCCGCGCAGGTCCACATAAGTCGCAGTAAGCGATCCGCTCCCCTCATTGAGAGCCGACCTTGATCAACTGAGTGATCGATCATGCTCAGGATCTGATCTGAAGGTGGGTGAAGCGATCGAATCCACGAGCCCGCAACATCCCGATTCAGACGCCACCCAGTACCTTTGAGCCGGTGAGCAGCTCGTTCACGCGCCTCGCAGACCTTGTCTTTGAGTGAATGCGAGTTGAAGTGAGATTCACAAGCAAGATCCGCCTGGCTGGGAACACGCATCGACAGTGTGATGTCGATGCGATCAATCAGAGGTCCTGAAAGACGTGCCAGGTAACGCCTCCTTTGGATGGAGGAGCAGGAACACGAACGAATTCGTCCACCCAGGTGCCCACACGGACAGGGATTTGTTGCCACCACCAATTGGAAAGAAGCCGGGTAACGTGCCGTATGGCCTGAACGCTGGATACGCACCCACCCTGACTCAAGCGGTTGCCGAAGAGAATCCAGAACTGCCGGCGCAAATTCTGTCGCTTCATCAAGAAACAGAATTCCTGCATGCGCCAATGAAGCAGCACCAGGGCGGATCACACCGCTGCCTCCACCAACCATTGCAGGGATCGACATCGAGTGATGTGGAGCTTGAAATGGAGGTTCTGTCAGTAATTCTCCGCTGCTCAAGTCCCCGGCAATCGAATGAATAGCGCTAGCAGTTAAGGCATCGCTTTGTTCAAGTTCTGGAAGGATTGAAGGAAGTCTGGAAGCCATCATCGTCTTCCCGCTTCCGGGTTCGCCGATCATCATCAGATGATGGCCGCCCGAGGCCGCGATGGCGACCGCCTCGATTGCCGAGTTATGCCCACGTACTTGAGAAAAGTCTCCTACTCCCCCGCTTTGCATTGCTTCTTCCCCAGCATTTTTAAGCACCGATTCTTGAGCGGCTAGCCCAAGTACTCGTGCTCGTTTTGCCTGCCCGCCGAATGCCAGGACGAAGTCCGCGAGGTGCGCGAATGCGCACACTTCTATCCCTGGAACGAGTTGGGCTTCGCTGCGCGCCTCAAGAGGAACGAATACTCGGGTAATACCCGATCGTCGCGCCGAAATTACCGCGGGCAAAATTCCCGGAAGAGTATGCAGACTGCCGTCCAAAGCAAGTTCACCAATGAAGACTTCACCTGCAACTCCTGTGCTTTGGATCTTCGAAGTTGCCAGAAGTATCGAGGCGGCAATGGAGAAATCAAATCCCGAGCCCGATTTTGGAAGCCCAGCGGGAGAAAGTCCGACCGTAACGTGCCGGTCGAGAACCTCCAACTCACAGGCTTGGAGGGCTGAGCGAACACGATCGCGGGCCTCTCTTAGGGATGCATCCGGAAGCCCGACGAGGGTAAAATTTACCAGCCCGCGGCCAACATGCGTTTCAACGTCGACGATATTTCCATCTAGGCCCACCAGAGCAATTGCGCGAGTACGTGCAAGCGAAGAAGTCACGCGATCCCCCTGAGCCATTCGATCTTCGGGGGATACCGCAAGAAATCTACACTTCCGCCTTCTCGCAGTTCTTGTCCGCAGGCCCGAGGCACCGTCAACGCAACGATGTCGATACGCAGTTTTGAATGGAGCCTGCGCTGACGAGCCCACTGGGCTGCAAGCCGTCGAAGTTTCAGTACCTTCCGAGTATCAATTGATTCGAGCGCGCTGCCGTAACCAATTCCGACGCGAGTGCGCACCTCGACAACGACTGCGGTATTTCCTTCGCGAGCAAGAATGTCGAGCTCTCCGCGGTTCGAGTCGCGCCAATTCCGTTCAAGAACTTCTAGTCCTTGTTCTTCAATGAAACGACACGCATATTCTTCGCCGGCTTGACCGAGGTATTTTCTGTAGTCCACCACAGCTCCTTCCCATTGAAGGAAGGATGACAAAACAGGGATTGCAGGAAAGTCTTCACACGAAATTCTGTGGAAAACACCGATGAAGTGTCATCCCTGTGGACAATGCGCCTGCCGCAATAATGAGATGCTCAGCAGACAATGAAGCACGCATCGGATTCGCCGATACGTGCTTTCCAATAGAAACACCAACTTAAGCGAGAGGTAGCTCAGGCTTATTGAGTTCCTCGACGTTGACATCCTTGTAGGTAACAACGCGCACTGAGTGTACGAATCGCGAGGAACGGTAAATATCCCAGACCCATGCATCGGTCAGGGTCAATTCAAAAAAGATATCCCCGCCAACTGGACGAGCCTGCACATCGACGTGGTTACACAGATAGAAGCGACGTTCAGTTTCGACGACATACTTGAACAAGCCAATGACATCGCGATATTCGCGAAACAGTTCAAGTTCGAGGTTGTTTTCATACGATTCGATATCGCCAGCCATGATCGCCTCCTGTGTTGCTCCCAGTATCTTAGAGCGCGACCGAGTAATTCAGCTTTCGACACCCGGAAGGCGCCATGAGCGCCGGTGAAGCTCCGAGGGACCCAAACGCTTCAAAGCATCGATATGCGCGGCCGAAGAATACCCTTTATTCGATGCCCATCCATATCCCGGGTCTTCGTATTCTTCCATCAAGCGATCGCGAAATACTTTCGCAGCAACTGAAGCAGCAGAAACCGTCGCACACGATGCATCCGCCTTAACACGAGTGACAACCTTTGGGGTAGAGACCGTGGGATAAAGAGGACCATCAAGATCATCAAAAAGATCCGGAGAATCGCTCAGCCAATCGTGGCTTCCATCCAAAATGACGATATCTGCTTGAAAACCACGATCAGATGCGGCCTTTAAAGCACGCCGTCCAGCAAGTCGAAGTGCGGCAATAATTCCATAACGATCGATCTCATCGTTGCTTGCCTGGCCAATTTCAATGCAGGGACTCCACTGAAAAACAGGCTCAAATAAGGCCTCGCGAGCGCGAAGACTGAGCATCTTTGAATCAGCGAGCCCCGGAAGAACTGGAATCCCGGCAGGAGGAGCAAAAGCCAAGCCAACGCATACCGGACCGGCAAGAGATCCGCGCCCGACCTCGTCCATGCCGGCGACCACGCCGAAACTGCCTTGGAGCTTTTCTTCCCACTCACGGGTGGGAAGAATTTTGGACGAACGCTTCGGTGCTTTTCCGCTGCTCGAGGAAGTCTGCTTGGATTCGTTCATTTGGCATCGGGAACGTCAGCGAAAACCGAGCGGTCCCCCAACCAGCTGAGGCGATTGGTCGGCCAAATTACTGCGAAAGCACGCCCGACTACTGCACTTTCGGGCACGTATGGGGTTTGCCCGTTCCCCATGTGATAACGAGAATCCGCAGAATTTGAACGGTTGTCTCCCATAACCCACAGAGAGCCTTCAGGAACAGTGACGTCAAACGTTATTGACGAGGCCGCACCGTTGTTGGCAATGTAGGGCTCGGTGATCGTGACCCCGTTGACCTGAAGCTTGCCATCCGCCGTACAGCAAGTCACGTGATCGCCGCCCAGGCCGATAACTCGCTTCACTAGGGTTTGTTCGCCGCCCGCAGGAAGCAATCCGGTAAATTCAGCGGCTTTTCGCAAAGGCGAAGAGGTACCTGTTTCGTTCTTGGCAAGCCATCCCAAAGTGTCATCAAAAACGACAACATCTCCACGCTTGATATCCCCCGTGAAGTGGGAAACGCGAGATACAGCGATGCGGTCTTTTTCAACCAGAGTATTGCGCATCGATGCAGAGGGGATCCAAAAGACCTGTACAAGGAAAGCACGTAGAAGCGAGGAGATCACCAGGGCACAGATGATGATTACGGCAAGCTCACGCAGCCAATTAAAGGGGTTTTTCCGTGCCCGGCGTTCTTCGCGCTCGATGTCCTTAATCGAAGGGCCGTGAGCGACCGGCATTCGGACGGTTCTCCCACGTGCGCCTGATCGATTCATAAACAGATCCCTTTCCTATGTCTACCGTAAATTCTCACACGTATGCGAAAACCCGGCATCCTTAAGGATACCGGGCTTATATCGCGAGCGAGTGTCACTCGGCAGATCCGGAGCGGTGCTCCTTGATCTTGGCGGCCTTACTGTGGCGCTCACGCAGGTAGTAGAGCTTTGCGCGGCGCACGTCGCCCTTGGTCACGACCTCGATCTTGTCGATCGTGGGTGCGTGCAGGGGGAAGGTACGCTCAACACCGACACCGAAGGAAACCTTGCGGACGGTGAAAGTTTCGGAAACACCGTGGCCACGGCGTGCGATAACAACGCCCTGGAAAACCTGGATACGTGAGCGGTTACCTTCGATAACCTTCACGTGAACCTTAACGGTATCGCCTGCACGGAAAGCAGGGATGTCTTCGCGCAGCGATGCTGCATCGACGGCGTCCAGCTTTTGCATTTTCACTCCTTGACGCTTCTGCCGCAGGTCAGTCACGTCTTTTCGGCAGGTCAAGCCTGCGTTTCCTCATGTATCTGCATGATCCGGCGGCCCCCCGCGGCAGGTTTCGCCACACACAGACTGTACAATTTTGCCACAGCTCAGGTACTAAAGAACACCCCGAAAGCCCAGAAGTGTGAGCACACAGCGGTGATTTCGCTAACTTTTCGCGGGGAGAATCATGACGACGTCGGTGGCCTCGGTACTGGCACTCAAACGGAAACGACGCCTTCCTGCCTTTTTAAAACCGTGCTTGCGATAGAAACGCTGTGCGCGCTCGTTATAGATGTGGGTTCCTAAAACGATTTGGCTCGCACCTTCTTCTCTGGCAATGCGAATCGTATGCTCCAGAATTGCTCCGGCAATACCGCTGCCGTGAACTTCTTCGCACGCATAGCACTTCGAAAGGTAGGCAGCGTGATCATCCAAGGGATACTTGCCATTTCCACGCGGCATTTCCTTCGGACTATTCAGGAAAATCAAAGTGTAGGCAAGGAGCTGGCCTTCACTCTCTGCAAGGAAACAGCGCACATTGGGATCAGCAAGATATTCCTCAAAAACTTGAGGAATCAATCCATCAGAAATAAAAGCCTGGACATCTTCCTCAGAAATAAAGTCCGGGGGTGCCATGGGGAAAGTGAGGCTGGCGAGCTCACTGATGCGCTCGGCCTCGTCGGGGCGCGCGGCGCGAATCTCAACGGGAGCAACGCGACCCTCGCGCATCAGCACACCGTTTTCCGCCAGTACTTCCCTGTCCCGGGTACTCAGTTGATCAGCCGAAGAGCATGCAATACGCGCAACGATATCCGGGCGTCGTTGCGCTGTTCGTTCAAGGCTACGATCTAGACGCCAACGATCGATCTTTGCGTGGTCACCGGACATCAATACATCGGGAACCTGGTGCTCGCGCCATTCTTGCGGCTTTGTGTAAACCGGGTATTCCAAGAGGCCAATACCGCTGTGGGATTCTTCAACCAGAGAGTCGGGGTTCCCAATCACTCCATCGATCAAGCGGCCAACAGCTTCAACCAAGACCAAGGCTGCCACTTCCCCACCATTGAGGACGTAATCCCCGATGGAGAATTCTTCAACCACGATGCCACGGTCACGGTAGTGATCAGCAACGCGCTGATCAATGCCTTCGTAGCGTCCACACGCAACGATGATTCGATCGAAATGCGAAAGTTCCTCAGCTTTTTTCTGGTTAAAAGGGATTCCCGAAGGTGTGGGGATTGCTAAAACGCACTTTCCGGGCTCTGCTCCGATGACGGTGTCCAGCGCCTCTCCCCAGACATCAGGCCTCATGACCATACCCGCACCTCCACCGTACGGGGTGTCATCAACCGTTCGGTGATGATCATGAGTCCACGAACGCAGGTCGTGGACGTGAATGTCCAACTGGCCGCTTTGACGCGCCTTCCCCATAAGAGAGAGGTCAAGCGCAGCAAAGTACTGCGGGAAAATACTCAGCAGATCGATACGCATAGGCTTCCTTTTCCTCAGCGGGCCTCAATGGCTTGATCATCAAAAAGCCCGGGGAGCGGCTCGATCGTCACAGTACCGTTTGGGATATCAACAGTGGGAACAAGTTGATGGACGAAGGGAACCATGACAGTGCCTGCGGAAGTCTTTACTAATAGGAGATCCTGAGCGGCCCCCATTTGGAGCCCTTGAACCACGCCCAGTTCATTTCCCTGAGGATCAACTGCGCGCAGGCCCTTGAGCTGGTGCGGGTACCACGCGTCTTCTTCTTCCCTCTCATCGACAAGCAGACGAGCACCGCGCAATGCTTCGGCGTCCTCGCGGCTTGAAACCTCATCGAAAAGAGCGATCACACGATCTTTTTGCTGACGAATTGAAGATAGCGTGAGCATGGGAAAATCCGCATTCGAGGTCGAGAAGCTTTCTCCAGAGGTAAAAAGCTGCGGATCGTCGCTTCGAATATCCACAATGACTTCCCCACGCAGTCCGTGTGCGGGTCCGATCTGTGCTGCCGTCATGAGCATGGGATGAATCCTTTTCGGGGGTATGCCAAACGGGGACCTGTTTAAGCCAGGTCCCCGTTTGAGATCACTAAGTTGTCACTCGCGGTCGGTGTCAACGACATCAACGCGGACATTTCCCCGGGGAGAAAGCGCGTTCATTACCGTGCGCAGTGCACGGGCCGTACGACCTCCGCGGCCGATGACACGCCCCAGATCCTCAGGGTTCACACGAACCTCAAGCATCTGCCCGCGACGCATATTGCGAGAAGAAACTCGCACGTCTTCGGGGTGATCAACGATTCCGCTGACCATGTGTTCGAGTGCATCAGCGAGCATGATCAGGCTTCCTTGCCGGCTTCTTCAGCCTTGGGCTCTTCTGCAGCTTCTTCAGCGGCAGCAGCCTGTGCGGCTTCCTCTTCAGCCTTGCGAGCAGCTTCTTCCTCAGCCTTCTTGGCGGAGGCGTCTGCCTTGCGCTTCTCAGCAGCGGCCTCGGCGTCCCTGATCGCCTGAGCAGCAGCGGCTGCCTTATCGGCATCTGCGTACTGCACGCGGGACACTGCGTCTGCCTTGCCATTGAAGCGAGCGATGTCACCGGTCAGGACCAGCAGGTTACGAACCTGGTCCGAAGGCTGTGCGCCAACGCCGAGCCAGTACTGAACGCGGTCAGACTTGATCTCGATGGTCGAGGGGTTCGGGGTCGGATCGTACAGACCGACCTCTTCGATGACGCGTCCGTCACGCTTCTTGCGTGAGTCAACGACAACGACACGGTAAACGGGTGCATGGATCTTGCCCATGCGCTTCAAACGAATGCGAACTGCCACTGTTGTGGTCACTCCTGTTTCAAATCGGTGTGGAATAGACATGCGTCAGGTAGGGAAACACAGACGATGATTATCCCGGGACGCGACGAACTCAGATGAGAGGGCTCTTCGCACGTCGAGTACAGCGATTAATTATGCCAGTTTTAGCTGGTCTTTCCAAGCCAATCGGCGTCAGACTCAGCCGATTCACGGTGGTCTTGGTCACCGCTAATGCGAAG
>CALIEP010000316.1 GCA_938022345.1 uncultured Actinomyces sp. | reverse complement strand
TGCGGTTGTTGCGGTAGGCGTCCCAGTCGCGTGCCTTGTAGTCCTTCGTCGAGATTCCATCGATAACCAGGTCACCACTTTGGAAGCGGTCCAGGCCGCCAACGACGTTGAGCATCGTTGTTTTACCCGAACCTGACTGGCCCAGAACTGCGACGAATTCACTATCGCGGAAAGCAACCGAAACGTCATTGAGCGCAACCTGACGCAGGTTTGCGGTTTCGTAGATCTTGACGATATTTCGCAGCTCAAGCACTGGGATTCCTTCGACCGTTATTTGCTGACCTTTTTAAGGCTAACAAAATTGCTGCGGGAGCGACATCGGGGATTCCCCTGGTTGACGGCTAGAAACCCCGGATCAGTGGGAATTCGATTGCCCCGAGACCAGAAGAATCTCCTCGTTATCAAGTCGAGCAAGAGCTCCTTCTAGGGCCGCTGAAGAGAAGATCCCCTCATCACGAGCCTGAAGAAGAGCATCACGCTGAGCCTGAATCGCTTCAAGTGCCAGCTCGCGAATCTGATCGCGAGTGAAGGAGCGTTCAACTTCCTCTTCGCTCATTTCCACGGGAATGGCCTTGTTTTCCCCGTCGGTGTCAGGGAGAGGCTCGCTCGAAGCCGGCAAAGAAGGAGCAGATTGCAGGTCGACAACATTGCCCAGGCGTGACAGGGTTCGTGAAACTCCAGCAGACAAAAGTGTCTGAGCGTCAACTTCCTTGATTGCCTGGGCCAGAGCCGTATCCACGAGTGCGGAACTCATGACCTGTCGAAGTTCTTCGCGTTCTTCTTCACTGATATCGGCAGAGGCCATCTTGGGCTTGATCAAGCGGATCAGCCACGGCAGCGAAAGCCCTTGAATAACCAGCGCACCAGATGCGATGAAGAGGGCGATCGTCAGAAGGAAGGAACGCATGGGCGCTGCGGCGGAAATCGTTTGTGCTGCGGCAAGAGTGATGGCTCCGCGCATTCCGGACCAGATAATGACACTGGCTTCACGCGGCCCAAGCGGCTCTTTTTCAAAGTAATCGATGTCGGATCGGCGCACTGCGTGTTGCCGCTCGGCAATTTTGAGGCGGCGCCGCCAGCGGGCCATGGTTTTGATCCACTGTTCTTCACTGAGGTTTCGGCATGCCAGAACCTCGCTGTCCACGGTGCAGGCCTGCGCCATTCGCTGCTCGAAGGCTTCGAGGCGCCCAGCCTCGGCCTCGTAGCGCCTCTTACGGTGCTTGCTGCGGTGGTCGAGCCAAGTGAGCATGAGTGCGATGAAGAGTGCACGGATCAGCATAATGAGACTGCCCGCAATAACGGCAATCACGGCGGCTCGCGCCAGTCCGCCGCCATCTCCATCGGTGTCTTCAATGATGCCAAAAGCTTGAAGTCCCATAGCCAAGAAGATCCAACTCTCAAGCATGAGAGTCATGGTTGACCAATTTTGCTGCGAAAAACGCCTATTTTGCGCGGAAATCATGCCTGCGCGACGGCCGGAAACAACAAGACCGGCAACGACCGCGGCAACCAATCCCGAGCCACCCACATGCTCGGCAGGGATCGAAGCAATGAAAGGCATTGCAAAGGAAAAGACCGTATCCGTCGACGGATCTTTGATGATCGAACGAATCCGAACCCCCACTTCACCGACGATTAAGCCGACCACAATGGCGATGCCAAGGGCAACGAGGACACGACCCGTGAGCAGTGCGGGATTGAGGGCACCGTTATCGGCGGCAAGCCCAGCGTTCATCGCTGCAGCGAGAAGCACCAGTGAAGTGGCGTCATTGAAGAGGCCTTCGCCTTCAAGCACTGTAATGATGCGGTGCGAGACGCCGCTGCGCTTGGCAATGGTGACGGCGACCGCGTCGGTGGGAGATAAAACAGCTCCCAGCGCCACGCCCCACGCCAGTGAAATCTGCGGAACCATCCAGTTGATGAGGAAACCAATGGCGAATGAGGAGATAAACACCAACGGAATAGCAAGCATTGCCACGGCTTGCATTTCTCGGCGGAAATCCATCGTTGGCATACGCACAGCCGCTGAAAATAGCAGGGGTGGAAGAATAATTTCCAAGATGATGTGCGGCGCGATTTCGATTGCCCCAACCTGCGGGAGGAAACCGATCGCAAGCCCAACGCCAAGCAGGATCAGTGGTGATGCGACGCCAACTTTGGGGGCAATAAACTGCGTGGCAACAATAATGAGCATCCCCAGCAGCGCGATCATCAACGGTTCCATACATATAGTTTACGGGTGAGGCGTTCACATGTCCGAAGTGTGCACATTCGTCATCACTATGACAGTCTGAACCTATGCGTATCTTGCGTATTCCGAAGAACTCCGCGCTGGCTCTGTGTTCGTTTGCCAGTGAGTTGGGGATCATCACCTGCGCCGCTTTCAATGGAGCCTTGAGCGCGCTCTGGATGAGCGGACAGCGCTTCTTTGGTTATCCTTTTGGGATTTCCGAGGCCGAGGCCTCCTCCTCCGTTCGTCTTTCCTCTGCAGGAGACATGCGCACCTGGACCTCAAACGGAAGCGCAGTCGGTGATACAAACACAGCCGTTTTAGAACAGGCCTATCAATGGACGCTGGCTTTTCTCGCGGGCATGAACCCCGATCATTCTGAGATTCCCTTGGCGACCTTTGGAACGGACTTCCAACTGCGTGTGTGGAATGCGCTTCTCGATATCCCCTACGGAGAGTGCGTCACCTACGCGGATCTCGCGCAAAAGGTCGGCTCACCGCGCGCCTACCAGGCGGTTGGGAGCGCTGTTGGGCACAACCCGCTCTCGCTCATCGTCCCCTGCCACCGCGTGGCCTCGGCCTCGGGCCAGGTCCACTACGGAGGTGGGCCGGCGCGAAAGCTCCACTTGCTGTCGGTAGAATCAAAGGGTTCTCTCCACTAAACCCTTGACGTACGTCAATCTCTACGTATAATTAGACGTGAGATTTCACGTATTTTGGAGGGCGTAATGGCACTGGAGCCTATCGAACCACAGCCCGGCAGTGACCGAGACCCCGCAAATTTCGTCGGCCGCGCTGCAATCACCTCCCAAGCGCGCAAACGCCTACAGGTGGGCGCAAATCTTCTCCTCACCGATCCCAGACGCATGGGTAAGACCTTCTGGATGCATACATTCGCCGCACGAGAGAAGCGTTTTCACTGCTACTTCATCGATTACGAGGGCGTCTTCACAGTAAACGACTTCCTCATCCGCACTGCCGACGCACTCGTCAAAGGCGGGAAACTCCCTACGCGGGCATTTCAGAAACTCAAAACGATCTTTGATAACTGCGATATCGAAATCTCAAGCCCCATCACTATTAAGAGCTACCATCGCCAGACATCTCCGCACGTCCTACTCACAGATATTCTGAGCACCCTCGACGGGGAAGAAAACGATGTTATTCCGCTTGTCATGATGGATGAGGTCCCCATGGCGGTGAATAACATTGCCGAACGCGAAGGCGCCGGAGCTGCCGAAGAAATCCTCCAGACACTGCGCGCACTTCGCCAAAAGACCACGCGCGTGCGATGGATCGTCACAGGGTCCGTCGGCTTCCATCATGTTCTACGCAAAACCAATATGACGCAGGGAGTCTTGAACGATCTTGAATCATTACCGCTCGGGCCTCTCCCCCGTGACGAGGCCAACGAGCTTGCACGCCGCTTGCTCCTAGGCGTGGGACAAGAGCCCCTCGATGATGTCGTTAATGAGCTCATCGCGGTAAGCGGAGGAATTCCATTCCTCCTACACAAACTCGTGGGCGCACTCGCACAGAGGTGCTACACCGCTTTTTCTCCCAGCGATGTCCGCGAATGCTTCGAAAACTTCATTGATGACCCCGATGAATTCCGTTGGTTCGAGCACTACCTCACGCGCGTGAGGCCACACTATGGCGAGCACGCACAAGTCGCCGATCAGATCCTGCGACAGACGCTTTCTCAGACGAATGAGTGGATTCCCATCGATTCATTGACGCAAGGCGAGGAATTCTCCGACGTCCTTGAGGATCTCATCAAGGATCATTATTTGGAGCGCCGAGGCCGCTCAGTACGCTGGCGATATCCCGCACTGCAATACATTTGGGCACGTAAGAAGGGAGCCTGGGACCGACGATGACTAGTCTCTCGTTTGCTTGCTTTACCCCTTCCCTCATGCCCGAGAATCTTCTCGAGCGCACATTTGTCGCGCGTGAGCCAATTTTGAAGACCATCATGAAGCGCGTTGAGAAGCTTGGGAAAACGCCAAGTCCGAATCACACGCTACTTGTCGGCTCTTACGGCGTAGGTAAAACACACCTCATTTCCTTGGCGTATCAACGCAGTGTCAAGCTTGCTGATCGTCAAAGAAATACTTCCTTGCGCATCGCGCGTCTTCCCGAAGCTCCGTGGAGGATCACCTCATACGCACGTCTTCTTGCCGCGATTCTCAACCAGTTCTCCCCCACTAAGATGAAGAACGCGGATGAGATTTCCCTTGAGGCGCAACTTCGCGGAAGCATCCGCGCTGACGGCCCCATTGTGATCTTCATGGAGAATGTTGATCAGATCTTCGAGGCGCTTGGACAGGCGGGGCAACAAAAGCTGCGGAGTTTGCTTCAAACCGAAACGGGCATTCTCATCATTGGAAGCACCACACGCCTCGATCGCAGCCTT
>CALIEP010000315.1 GCA_938022345.1 uncultured Actinomyces sp. | reverse complement strand
TGCGGCGCCCCTCAAGCCGTTAGACCAAGAAAATCAGGCGAACCGACTCTTGATCAAACCGTAAGTTTCGGCGAGATTCACTTAATGAAGCCGAGCTCCTTGACGGTGTTGTATTCGTCCTGGAGAGCAGCAATGTTGTGATCGATGCCAGCGCGAGTTGCCTCAGAAACCTCGAGGCCCTCGACAACCTTCCACTCGCCACCGTCGGAGGTGACAGGGAAGCCGAAGCACAGGCCTGCGGGAACACCGTAGTGCTGACCATCGGACATGATTGCAGCGGTGGTGAACTCTCCGGCAGGGGTTCCCAGTACCAAATCGTGCATGTGATAGATTGCGGCATTTGCGGCAGATGCAGCAGAGGATGCACCGCGTGCCTCAATGATCGCCGCACCACGCTTGGCAACGGTCGGGCGAAAGTAATCTGCAAGCCAGGCCTCGTCAACAAGCTCGGTTGCTGCCTTGCCTGCAACAGTTGCGTAGGAGACGTCGGGGTACTGATCTGCGGAGTGGTTGCCCCAGACGACCAGGTTCTTCACGTCGGCAACAGCTGCACCGGTCTTGTGTGCCAGCTGCGAGATTGCACGGTTGTGATCCAGACGCATCATTGCGGTGAAGCGTGATGCGGGAACATCACCGGCTGCGTGAGCTGCGATGGTTGCGTTGGTGTTTGCGGGGTTGCCAACAACCAGAACGCGCACGTCTTCAGCAGCGCCGTAATTGATGGCCTTGCCCTGAGGGCCGAAGATACCGGCGTTGGCCTCGAGGAGGTCAGCGCGCTCCATGCCAGCACGGCGAGGCATTGCGCCAACCAGGAAGGCGGCGTTGGTGCCCTGGAATGCAGCCTTGGGATCATCGTAGATATCCACTCCTGCGAGCAGCGGGAATGCACAGTCATCAAGCTCCATTGCGGTACCCTCAGCGGCCTTCACGCCCTGGGGGATCTCCAGCAGATTGAGCTTAACGGGAGTATCCGGACCGAACACGGCTCCCGAAGCGATGCGGAAAAGAAGGGCGTAACCGATGTTTCCGGCTGCACCGGTGACGGTGACAATACGAGGTTCTGCCATTGTGGGCACTCCTTCAGTTATTTCGTGCGGCAATCCTTCGCCGCAACGACCTGATGATCGTTACTCCTCAAGCCTATTGCCTCGAAGGACTAATTCGCGGTGTCAGCAGTCCCAAGTACGACAGGAATCCAGCATTTCTCCCTATGATCTCCATCACATGCATTCTTTTAGCGATTCACAAACACCCAAGTCCCACGCAGCTGCAGGTGAGCAGACCTACTATGTCTAGGTGAGCGATCCTCAGACTTCAGCCTCAGACACTTTTGCTTCGCACATCGGCCGCATGTGCACCGCGCATAGAAGCGCGCTCGCTATTGCCGCAGCAATTGTTGGCACAATTGCCGGATCGGCAGCAGTCCTTTTCAATCTCATGATTGGCGCGTGGACCTGGGTCAGTACCGGTTACTGGGACTACACGCAGCACATCGGCCAGGCACACGGACGCCTCGGCATTCCGGCTTGGATATTCCTCCTGATTGCTCCCGTAATCTCGGCTTTCATTTACGGACCGCTCATCTCGCGTTTTGCCCCTTCTGCAAAGGGACACGGGATTCCCGAGGTCATGCTGGCCGTCCAGCAAAAAGGAGGCTACATCCCTGCAAAAGTCGCGCTCGTCAAGCTACTTGCCTCTGCCCTGACCATCGGAGGCGGCGGTTCTGCAGGGCGAGAGGGCCCCATCGTCCAGATCGGTGCATCTTTGGGATCATCTTTTGCCTCACTCCTGCATCTTCCCAAGGAACGAGTGATCCTTTTAGCAGCCTGCGGCAGCGGGGCCGGAATCGCAGCAACTTTCCATGCTCCCCTAGCTGGCGCATTCTTTGCATTGGAAGTGATCCTTACCCAATTCACCGCCGAGGCCTTTGGCTACGTTGTCGTTTCCTCTGTCCTTGCCTCATTGGTCACGCGGGCCGCCGTTGGCGATCACCCCCTCATTGATTTAGGTGAGTCTTTCCCCTTGCAGTCACTTCCCGATATCGGGTGGGTCGCTATCCTCGGTGTCATCGCAGGACTTGTCGGACTGGCTTTCTCAAAGTTTCTCTACCTCAGCGAGGACTGGATTGATGCTCTCTGGTCTCATATTCCCCTCCCTAACTGG
>CALIEP010000314.1 GCA_938022345.1 uncultured Actinomyces sp. | reverse complement strand
CCTCCTCCCCGGCGTGGATCTTCCGCATGATCGATGCGATGGCAGAGGCCGGCGTCAACCACGGCCTCACCAAGGCCGATTCAACGCGCATCGTCGCCCAAGCGTTCTTGGGAAGCGCGCAGCTCATGCTCAATGGCCTCGAGAATGGACAAGTACCCGCAAACCTTATCGATCGGGTTTCTTCTCCGGGCGGCACCACTATCGCCGGTCTCCTTGCCGCCCAAGAGGCAGGTCTTTCCTCTGCGATCGTCGCGGCGGTTGACGCTGCTGTTGAGCGCGACCATCATCTTGGCTGACGTCGTCACGAGACGCCGTCAGGATAATTTCCCGCGCCCGCGAAGATTAGTCGTAGCTTCCATTCAAGCTCGCGCATCCCATTTTTAACTTCGCACCCGACTGAAGCTTTTGCTCCTTATCCAGGTCAGTTTTAAACACACACGCAACCTCTTGGAATACTCATGCTTTTGTTGAATGCAGTCGTCCTCTCGGTCATCGTCATGCTGGCTCTCAGCCTTGCCCGAGTGCACGTCGTCATCTCTCTCTTTGTGGCCTCTATTGTCGCCGGCCTTGTCGCTGGAATGGGAATCTCTGGCACGATGGTCGCTTTCCAAACCGGCCTTGCCGGAGGCGCGAAAATTGCCCTTTCCTACGCCCTGCTCGGCGCTTTTGCTATGGCCGTTGCCCACTCGGGGCTTCCGGCCCTGCTTGCGCGCGCAATCGTTAACCGCATGCGCAACGCAGATGCAGCGAGCTCCGTGCGCGTTGCGCGCGGCGCCAAATGGGGAATCGTTGGCGGCGTCCTCGTCATGGGCGTGATGAGCCAGAACCTAATCCCCATTCACATCGCCTTCATTCCGCTCCTTGTTCCACCGCTCATTGGTGTGATGAACGAGCTTAAGATGGACCGCCGTATGATTGCCTGTGCAATTACCTTCGGTATCGTCACCGCCTACATGTTCTTCCCCATCGGCTTCGGGCGAATCTTCTTGCACGACATTCTCTACAAGAACATCAACGACGCCGGCATGGACGTCTCTTCTGTCAACCCCATGGCAGCAATGGCAATTCCCGCGGCTTCAATGGCAATCGGTTGTGCGATCGCACTTCTCTTCACCTACCGCAAGCCGCGCACCTACGAACAGCGTGACTCCTCCTTCGCCTCTTCTGAAGACAAGCCGATTGACATGAAGAAGGTCTGGGCCGCGGTGGCTGCCCTCATCGTGTGCTTCGTCATTCAGACCGTGCTCACGCGAATGGATTCCGAGGCCGATCCGCTGCTCGTTGGCTCTTTGGTAGGTCTGTGCATGATGCTCTTCATGCGAGTCGTCCCCTGGCAGCAGGCCGACGATGTCTTCAGTGGCGGCATGAAGATGATGAGCCTCATCGGCTTGATCATGATCACCGCCCAAGGCTACGCCTCGGTCCTCAACGAATCGGGACAGATTAAGCCTTTGGTAGATGGAACCGCAGCGCTCTTCAACGGCTCAAAGGTCCTTGCGGCAATCATCATGCTCTTGGTCGGCCTCGTCATCACCATGGGTATCGGCTCGTCCTTCTCGACCCTGCCGATCATCTCTGCAATCTACGTCCCTCTGTGTCTCACGCTCGGCTTCTCCCCCATGGCGACGGTGGCGATCATCGGTACCGCTGGAGCGCTGGGTGACGCAGGTTCACCGGCCTCGGATTCGACGCTCGGCCCGACAGCTGGACTCAACGTCGATGGTCAGCACGACCACATGCGAGACACGGTGATCCCCACCTTCTTGCACTACAACGTTCCGCTCTTGATTGGCTGATGGATTGCGGCGATGGTCCTCTGAGCAATTCACAATCCTCATTCCCGAGGCCGGGGTTGGGTGCGCGTCGCGTGCCGGCCCCGGCCTCGTGCCGTCTCTAGCCCGGTATGTTTCGGATCCATCACGCTTATCGAAGATCTGTCTTCCACAGGCATGGTTATTCATTCAATATCAATGAACGTTTGCACATTTTGCTGAAAACTTGCATGCGCACCCGATCCAAGTTGCACAATAGACCCCATGACTTCTACTTCGTCCGCTACACGGCCAAACCAAAAGGATTTGGAGAAACTCGTCGATGAGACTCCGGCATCCGGTCCCAAGCGTTCGATTGCCTTCCTTGCGGGGGTCGCAACCTTTGGTTCTCTTCTTTTCGGCTATGACACGGGCGTTATCGCAGGCGCACTCCCCTACATGTACATGCCACGCATTGCCGGCGGCCTCGGAATTAATGAATTCCAAGAAGGTCTGGTCGGGGCATGCCTTGCCCTAGGCGCGGCAATCGGTGCAATCGCTGGCGGGCGCCTCTCTGACCACTACGGAAGACGACACAATATCTTGCTCCTTGCGGGCATCTTCATTCTGGGAACATTGGGCTGCACCTTTGCACCGAATATCGCAGTACTCTATCTTTTCCGCTTCATCTTGGGCATCGCTGTTGGTGGCGCCTCCGCAACAGTCCCCGTGTACCTAGCCGAATCTGCACCCACGCGCGTGCGTGGTTCGCTGATCGCTCTTGACCAGTTCATGATCGTCGCCGGACAATTGCTGGCCTACTCGATGAACGCAATCCTCTCTAGCGCGCACGGAGGGCCCCAGGTCTACGTCAGTGAAGATCCTTCGGGGACCCTCACTGGCGGACAGTGGTATTCCTGGGATCAGGTTCAAAACGTCAGCAGCGCGGTCATTACCGCAGGTGATGGAATGGCCTGGCGTTGGATGCTTGTCCTTGCAACTATCCCAGCCGTCTGCCTGTGGCTGGGTATGCGTCTGATGCCAGAGTCTGGGCGTTGGTACGCCTCGAAAGATCGCTATTACGAGGCCATTGGCGCGCTTAAGCGCATTCGTGATCCTAAGCTCGACAACCTCAGCGAAGAGATCGCGCAAATCGCGGAGCTTCAGCAAAGAGAAGACGCACAGGGACACTGGTCACTTCGACGCACAGCATCGGTGGCCTGGACCAGACGCCTGCTGTTGATTGGTGTCGGCCTAGCCTGCTTCGATCAGCTCACCGGCATTAACACCGCGATGTACTACCTCCCCAAGATCCTAGCCGCGGCAGGTTTCTCAGCTGCTGATTCAATCACCTTAAATGTCATTACGGGTGCGGTCGCGTGTGCGGGTGCAGGTTTCGGGCTCTATTTGGTTTCAAAGCTTGCGCGTCGTCACGTCGGTATTTACCAAGAAACAGGCGTCACTCTTTCGCTCTTCAGCCTGGCGATCATCTTCGGTGTGGGAATCTCCACCTATGTACAGGCTGATGGCAGTATTTCCCCTTCGATTCCCGCGTACCTTCCGTGGCTGGTTGTCGTCCTCGTATCACTTTTCGTCTTCGCCAAGCAGTCAGGAACAGTCAACTGGGTTCTGGTATCAGAGATTTTCCCATCAAGAATTCGAGGCGTTGCTCAGGGTTTTGCGGTCGGCTGTGGATGACTGATGAACGCAGTGGTGACCTGGGTCTTCCCCGTCATGATTACTCACTTGGGTGCAACATGGACCTACGCGATTTTCGGATTGATCAACGTGGTTTCCCTGTGTTTCTACCTCTTTGTCGTTCCGGAGACCCGTGGAATCTCTTTGGAGACCTTCGAGAAGAACTTCAGCGAGAAGTACGGACTGTAAGGAGCGCGCGCTCGTGCGTTCCATCAGCCCACTGCGCCGCCTCCCACAGGTCGCGTGTATGGAGGGGCTGGACATAGGTTTACACCCATGTATACCAAAACTCCTCGTCATACCAGGGGTCAT
>CALIEP010000313.1 GCA_938022345.1 uncultured Actinomyces sp. | reverse complement strand
GATCTGGGGTGGGCTGACCTGAAGTCCCCCAGCAGCATCTCGATTTACCCGAAGTCCTTCAAGGACAAGGATTCCGTCAAGGCCGTCTTGGACCAGTACAACGCTGACAAGGAGAGTGCGGGCAAGTCCGACCAGGTCATCACCTACACCGATATCATGGGCGTACTCATGAGCTCAGTGACGAGGATCGTCAACGTGATCTCGTGGCTTCTCATCGCCTTCGTATCGATCTCACTGGTCGTGTCCTCGATCATGATTGCGATCATTACCTACATTTCGGTTCTTGAACGCAAGAAAGAAATAGGTATTCTCCGTTCGATAGGTGCCTCAAAGGGCAACGTTTCTGCGGTCTTTAACGCGGAAACATTAATCGAAGGACTGATAGCAGGCATCATCGGTGTTGGTGTGACATACGGGATCTGCGGCCTGGTCAATGCAATTGCCTAGCAGGTTTTCCAGGTTAAGAACATTGCCCAGCTTTCCCCGCTGACAGCCCTGGTATTGGTGGCGATTTCGGTTGGCTTAACCGTGATTGCTGGTTTGATTCCGGCTTCGCGAGCTTCTCGCCAAGATCCCGTTGAGGCGCTTCGTTCAGAGTAGCTGCGAGCCCTGCGGGCGCGAGCCTGCGTTACTCTGAAGGTATACAGCGTTCCTGGAACCAAGCCGGGCAGCGCACCTGAGGAGGAAAAATGCCAACGCACAATACCCTGACAACGACAGATAGTGTCGCTGTCCTGCTTTCGACCGGATTCGAGGAAGTCGAAGCCCTTGCGGTCGTCGACGCCCTATATCGAGCGGGGATCCGCGCGGATCTCATTTCTATTGAAAATGAGCGCCACGTTGTCAGCTCGCATGGGGTCAAGCTCGTTTCCGACCTCATGCTTGCAGATGTGGATTTAGCGTCCTACACCGTTGTCTTCCTACCGGGTGGTATGCCCGGAACGCTTGGGCTGAAGGCAAATGAGCGCGTGCGCGAGGAATTGACGCGTCGTGCCTCGGCTGGAGAAAAGACTGCTGCGATCTGTGCTGCCCCTTCGATTCTGGCTGAACTGGGAGTTCTTCAGGGCAAGCGCGCCACTGCAAATCCTGGCTTCATGGACGCTCTTCGCGATGGCGGTGCGCAGGCGGAGACTGCGCCGGTCGTCGTTGATGGAAACATTGTGACTAGCAGGGGAGCGGGCACTGCTCTAGAACTCGGTTTTGAGCTGGTCCGCCAGCTTCTGGGTGACGAGGCCGCACAGAACGTGCGCGAGTCCGTCGTGTGGGAGCACTGAGGAGGCGCGATGGGTAAGCGTAAGCCTCGTCCTTGGCCGGATCCTCCCAACCCCTTGGCGCTGCCGGTCATTGATAACCACACGCATCTTCCCGTCCATGAAGGTGAAATCCCACGCGCGGATGGGGTCAAGATGCCCCTTGAATAACAACTGGAGCGTGCACGCCAAGTAGGCGTGACACGGATGATTTCCAGCGCCTGCGAGCTGCCAGATTTTGATCCGATGCTCGAGCTTGCCTGGGCACATGAGGGAGTTCGCGTTGCCCTCGCGATCCACCCGAACGAGGCCGCCTTGCACGCCGGCTGCGCCGATCCTTCCCCCGATGGTTTGCTTCCGCAGGTGCGTGAGCACCATATTCCCCTTGACGAGGCCTTGTCCGTGGTAGAGGAACGCCTGAGAGACCCGCTGGTGGTTGCCGTGGGGGAGAGCGGATTGGATTACTTC
>CALIEP010000312.1 GCA_938022345.1 uncultured Actinomyces sp. | reverse complement strand
TTGGATATGCGCGGACTACTTGAAGAGCATCCTTCGCCCAAGCACCATGCAGATGGCACATGGACTTGTGGGATCTCTCAGGTTGCACGCCTACGTCGTGATGGACACTTGACTCTTGATGACGTTGAGTTGCGAGAAGGAGCCGTCATCAGTATGGATTCCTATCGTGCTCTTGCAGCGGCCGCATGGGATTCACCCTCGGAGCTTGATGTCGTGTGCCCGACTTTAACGGTAGTACCTAATGATGATCCTACGGGTTACTTCGAAGCTCTTGATGAGCCAGCCGAGGAATCTGAAGAAGGAGTCAGTTCCGAAGAGAATCTCTCAGGTGCGGCTGAAGCCCTAGAGTTCCTCCCCGGTGAAGAAGACCTCCAAGAGCTTCTGGCTGAGACCAGTGATCTTGACGGAGAGGACGACTGATCGTGTCCTTAGAGGCAAGCGAGGCGGGTGGCTCATCATTGCCTGATGACTTTGATGAGCTTCCCGTCGCGCAGCAGATCGAACTGCTTCGACAGCTCGATCAACGCCTTCGTGGTGAACTAGAAGGACGCCTAAGCTGATGAAATTACGGCGTATCGATTCTGAGCTTGTTCGGCGCAAGATGGTCCGTTCACGTTCTCATGCGCAAGAACTCATTGCCCAGAGACGGGTTCTTCTTGATGGGCAGGTTGTTGAGAAACCTGCTCGTCAAATGGATCCAGCCCAGGCATTGGTGATTACTCGGGGCGATGATCCCGATTATGTCTCTCGCGGAGCTTTTAAGCTTGCGGGTGCCTTGGACGCATTGGGTGAACACGCGCCGATTGTTCAGGGGCGTCGATGCATGGATGCAGGAGCATCTACCGGCGGTTTTACTGACGTGCTTCTTCGTCGGGGGGCAGCCAGCGTTGTCGCAGTCGACGTTGGTTATGGACAACTGGCATGGCGTCTTCAGAGTGATCCGCGAGTCGAAGTTATGGATCGAACCAATGTGCGCCTCATGAAGGCCGGCGACATCCTCCCAGCCCCAGAGCTGATTGTTGGGGATCTCTCCTTCATTTCTTTGACACTCGTTCTTCCGGCTCTCGTGAGTGTTGCCGCAGCCGATGCTGACTTCCTCTTAATGGTCAAACCACAATTTGAGATTGGAAAAGATCGTTTGGGTAGCGGTGGGGTCGTGCGGAACCTTGATCATCACCGCGACACTATTACTCAGGTGATCGACTGCGCACGAGGCCTCGGCTTGGGAATTGCCGCTGTTCAGGCATCTCCGCTTCCCGGCCCATCCGGGAATGTCGAGTACTTTGTTTCCATGCGTGCAAACCATCCTGAAGCCCTTGAGGATTCTCAGATCTCTGAAGCGATTCAAAAAGCCATTGACGAGGGCCCTGCAGGACGCGGTGTTGGTACTCATATGCACAAGGACGCATAGGGAGAGGGGTATTGATGAAAAAAATTCTTATGGTTCGGCATGTTCAACGCCCCGCTGCTATTGCCGCAACTGAAGTGGCGGTACGTGAGCTCACGCAACTTGGAATTGAAGTTATTGGTGAAGACGAGGCAGACAAACTCACCAATGATCATGGACCTGATCTGGTCCTAGCGATGGGTGGAGATGGCACCATCCTTGCGGCTGCTGAATCAGCTCGGCGCTTCAATATTCCCCTGCTCGGGATCAATGCTGGCCACATGGGTTTCCTAGCCGAGGCCTCGCCGGAGTCGATTCCTACTCTGATGCATCGCCTTGCGTTGGGGGAGTACCACGAGGAAAAACGCTCAACTTTGGATATTTCCATCAAGCTCCCCGGTGAAAACCTCATTACCGATTGGGCGCTTAATGATGCGGTTGTGAAGCATACCGATCCTGCGCACCCTGTACACCTCGTATTGGTAGTAGATGGCCAAGATGTTTCAACGTATGGTGCAGATGGGATGATCCTCGCGACACCCACGGGATCGACCGCCTACTCTTTCTCTGCCGGAGGTCCGGTTGTGTGGCCCGATACGGAAGCTGTTGTGATTTCTCCGATTGCGGCACACGGGCTTTTCACCCGACCACTCGTCGTCGGTCCCGGCTCCACGATTGAAGTTGTGATTAATGAAGAGCACTGGAGTGCCCCTGAAGTCTGGTGCGATGGTCTTCGCCGAACGATCGCACCTGCCGGTACTTCAGTAGTCGCACGAGTATCGCAAAACCCGGTGCGCTTGGTTCGAATGGAGCACACGCCTTTCGCTGAGCGTCTGGTGACGAAGTTTAACTTGCCTGTCCGTGGATGGAGGAACCCGGAAGGAAGCGCTAAGTGATCGAGTCTTTGGATATCGAGAACCTGGGAGTTATCGAAAGCTCTCATGTCGATTTCGGTCCACGTTTTACCGTGTTGACCGGAGAGACAGGTGCGGGCAAGACCATGGTTCTCACCTCCCTGAACTTGCTCTTAGGGGGACGAGCCGACCCCCAGATAGTTCGTCAGAGCAGCGATGAAAGTGCCTCTGATCGTGGAAGTGTCGACGGGGTTTTTTCGGTTCCGCGCGCTCTTGCTGAAGAACTGGAAGAGATGGGTGCGCAGCTCGATGACGACCTACTCTACGTTTCGAGGACAATCCCGAGGAACGGACGATCGCGTGCTGCCCTTGGAGGGCGTGCGATGCCGGCAGCTGCGCTCTCGAGGATCGTTGGTTCCCTGGTTACTATTCATGGACAATCAGATCAGCTTCGTCTTCGTTCGACGAGCGCTCAACGAGAAGCTCTGGATTCCTACGGCGGAGACGAGCACCAGAA
>CALIEP010000311.1 GCA_938022345.1 uncultured Actinomyces sp. | reverse complement strand
CCGAGGAACCTTCTGCCGATCAGAAATAATCCGATCAAGAATAAGATGGCTGCGCGCGTGTACTAGACCTCGAAGGGGACGGCTTCCACCTGTTGCCGGCGAGCTTCAAGGATATCTTGTCGCTTGAGTTCCTTCGCGTACTACCGGTCGCGCAGAACGACAAGAACCGCTGCGAGGAAACGCTCGGGGTGAATGTTTGTTGGCGGCTTGGGTGAAACAAAAGCCGAAACCCGTCCCGCTAAGGACATTCCGATCGACAGACGTAGCTGGTCAAGAATCTGGCGATTATTGTGCAGAAAATTCATACACTCAAAGTGCAGTTCATCCGGGATCGGAAGAACTTGCGCGTGAGAGGCCCACTGAGCACAATCGGGGGGCATAACCAACGGTGGATAAAAGATGGGCTCGGGAACCTGAATAACCATGGTCCCTGCTGCGACGTCCCCTAGACGTGTTGCTCGCGGCGAGAAAACCGTTGCCATGAAAGACAACAGGCCTAAAAACATGTAGGTTTCCACCATTCCAGTCATTGCGCGGACGAAGGAGTGACGCGCGGTGATAATCCCGCCATCCCGACGCACAACTTTTAGGTTAAAGGCCCACTTGCCGAGGGAATAACCATGGGTGAAGACCTCAATAACAAAGGGGAGGACTACTAAAGACAAGAAAATAATGATAACGAATATTGCCCTCCCCAAGGTTTGTGGAAGGCCTTGATCAAAGGTGACAGCAACAAGACTGAAGAGGAGAACCAAAAAAGCTCCAACATACAGGGTCAGGTCTATGAGAAAAGCAGCGGCCCTGATAAAAGGAGAAGCGGGTTTGAGATCGAGTTTGACGCCCTCACCGCTGATGAAAGATTCATCAGAAATTCGTTGGACGTTTACAGAAAGCTCGCTCATGTATGACACTATATCTTGTATGGATATCGACGCACTAAAAGCTTCACATATGCGCCATTGGAATCGTTTTCATCAATTGGCGCATTCGCGTCGATTGACGGGACCGGAAATTGATGAGCTTTCAGTGCTTTATCGGCAGGTCACCGCTGATCTTGCGAAAGTACGTTCACAAAACCCGGATCAGGATGTCATTTCCTATCTCTCTGGTGAGCTCTTGCACGCAAGAGCTCGATTGACGGGAACGTCTGGAGCGAGCCTGTGGGCGATTTCGCGTTGGTTCCGTCATGATCTTCCCGCAGCCCTGTATCGGATCCGCTATGTCACGATTGCGATCATGCTCATTTTCATCGCGATGACAGCGTTGCAGACGTGGTGGATCTTGCGTGACCCCGCTGCTCTCTCAATGCTGGGAAGTCCGGAACACCTGAAGAACTACGCGACAAAACAGTTTTCCAGCTACTACAGTCAAGACACCAATGCATCTTTCATGTCCTATGTGTGGACGAATAATGCCTTTATTGCCTTGCGTGTCGTTGCAGGTGGAATCACAGGGTTCTATCCAATTTTGGCTTTGTGGGGGAATGCCCAAAACCTAGGAATTTCCGCTGCGGTTGTCATTCACTATGCCGGCCCTGCGCACTTTTTCAGTTTTATCCTTCCCCACGGCATCCCAGAATTGACGGCAATTTGGATCTCAACCGCAGCGGGCTTACGCCTCTTCTGGGCGTGGCTTGTTCCTGGGCGAAAGACTCGAGGCCAAGCGCTCGGCGAGGCAGGGCGCTCGATGATCACTGTTGGTTTGGGAATGGTGATCTTGCTCTTCTTGTGCGGAGCCATCGAAGGTTTTGTCACCCCGTCTGATCTACCACTGTGGTTGAAGATCACCTGCGGTGTGACACTGACTGCAAGCGTGTGGATCTACACCTTCGTGGCCGGTGGACGTGCCTATCGCGCGGGAGTGAGCGGCGACCTTGACGAAGACGCCGGTTACGCAACACCTGTGATCTAAGAAATCCTTAGAGCTTTCCGGCCTTCTTCAGTGCAATGTACGTGTCTGCAAGACGTGCAGGCAAGAAGCCCGCATCACAATCAACGACATAAGCGCCAAGTGCGCGAGAATCATTGGCACCAGCATCAAGGTCGCGGATCGTCGCACTTGCCGCAGCGGCAGTGAAGGCAGAAGCTGCGTCGCTCCAATCGCGTTCCATTCGACCAAGCTCGGGGTCACGTGCACCCGCGACAACTACTCGGTGACGCTTGGTGAGCGCTGCAATGGCCTCGGAAAAATCTGCGTCTGTAGCTGCGGGTGGGATCTCGGTCAGTAGGACGACAAGCCCCGGGTGATGCATGCGCTTCTCAACTGAGGACACGACCAACTGCCAATCCAGCGGGAGAAGGGAAGGCTGGACGCGCGAGAAAGCCTGCGCGGCCTCTCTAATCAAATTCCCCCCACGTGCCTGGGCAAGATCTTCGTGAATACTGCGGTCCAGAGCAAGCAGATGAACTTGATCTCCGGCGCGGTCAGCCAGAACCCCCAGCAAGAGTGCCGCCTCGATCTCAGCATCCAAGCGGGGGGCAACCTCCAACTCGACCAGGTCCTTGTCTCCCAAGTTCTTTTCCTGAGCCTCGCCCAAGAGCATTGCCCCCGAACGTCCGGTGTCGACAACGATCATGACGTGACGGTCGCGTTCGGGTCGCCACGTGCGTACAACCAAATCTTTTGAGCGCGCCGAGGCTCGCCAATCGATATCGCGCGGATCATCTCCGCGGACGTACTCGCGCAACGAATCAAATTCCGTTCCCGGGCCTCGAAGAATTGTGGCGGTTGTTCCCTCAAGCTCATGCAGACGCGCAAGCCGAGAAGGAAGAAGACGCTTCGCGCGGAATGTAGGAAGCGCTGTCAGGGTCAGTGGCGCCGCAATCGAGGTCTGGCGGGCGGCCATTCGCAGAGGACCCCAGGAACGAATCGTCACGTAGTCGGCGCGAACGCTTCCACGTCGCTACAGCTGTAAGAGCGTCGTAAACGGCATCGGAACATCCGCTTCGAGCTCACACGAATGTGAATAGGGAGTGGGGTGTGCCGAGGGCGGCCACGCGTCCCTCACATCCACGCGCATGGGGAGCGTCGAGCGTAGAGAAAGGCGCGAATGACCGGGAGAATCCATTGCGATAGGCGTATCAATGGAGCGCTCAATGACCAACTGCCTGGGGGAAGGCGCAAGGTAAGCATCAAAGGCCCACAGGCATGCGCACAGAACACACCATCCGACAATGAAACCCCATGTCGGGAAGAAAAACAGTGGAATGACCCCCAAGAAAATGGGGATACTCGCGCGCCAAGACAGTGCCATCAGCGAGGAACCGGGACCTGCTCGAGGATCGAGGCGATGACAGAGTGAGCGTTTAAGCCTTCCAATTCTGCTTCCGCCTTCATGCTCAGGCGGTGTGCAAGAACCGAGTCGGCCATTGCCTTGACATCATCAGGAGTGACGAAAGAACGTCCCTGAAGGAACGCCCAGACGCGGCACACGCGAAGTAATGCGGTTGCACCACGGGGAGAGACACCGATGCGGACAGCGGGAGAGGTGCGGGTCGCGCGGATGAGATCGACCATGTAGGTCAAAACCGCGGGGGAGACCTCAATGTGTTCTGCCTGCTCGCGAGCCGTCAAGATATCCGAGGCGTTTGCAACTGGGTGCAGATCAGCACTGCCCAAATCTAGAGGATTAAAACCCTTTTGGTGGCGAAGAAGAATATTGAATTCGTCCTCGCGAGAGGGCAGAGGCAGATCAAGCTTGAGTAAGAAACGGTAGAGCTGGGCCTCAGGAAGGGGATAGGTGCCCTCGTATTCGACAGGGTTCTGGGTAGCGATCACCATGAAGGGCGAGGCCAGCGGGCGGGTATGCCCATCGACGCTGACCTGATGCTCTTCCATAGCTTCCAAGAGCGCAGATTGAGTCTTGGGGGGAGTTCGGTTAATTTCATCTGCCAGAAGAAGATTGGTGAAGATCGGTCCCGGGCGGAACTCAAACTCGCTCTTGCCGTTGTCCCACACCAAAGAACCCGTGATATCGGCGGGCATGAGGTCTGGAGTGAATTGGACACGCGTCATGGTCAAATCGATGCATCGAGCAAGGGTTCGAACCAAGAGTGTTTTTGCAACGCCGGGGACACCTTCAAGTAGGACGTGTCCATCGGCTACCAGAGCGATGATCAGGCCGGTGAGTGCGCCTTCTTGGCCGACGACAGCCTTGCCAATTTCTGAATGCAGGGAAACCAGAGCGTCACGGGCATCACGCCCCTGGGGCGGTAGTTCGGGGCTTGTCATTGATACTCAATCTCCTGTGTGAGCGCGGATAGTGCTTCGGCCAATTCGACCAGTTCAGAGTTGTTTGTTGGGGCTGGACCCCACAGTAAATCACTCACGTGCGCGCTCAGCAATCCTCGCGCCGCAAGTGCGTGTTCTAGGGTGGCTCGCGGTGCTTTCGGGTCGATTCCCAAGCGCTTGGCGACGATCGTCACGGCTTCGATTCGCAAGAGGCGAGCCGCGTGAGCATGTTGCTTCTGCGAAGCCATTAGACGTCCGCGGCCCTTCGTTGTCTCTGATGAAGGGACGTAAGAGGGCAGATCTTCGGGAACTAAACGTCCCAATCGTTGGCCTCGAGAAAAACCGATGACGGTAATTCCGATGCCGATGAGCAAAAGGATTGGGATTAGCCACTCGGGTTGAAGAGTGTCAACCTTGTCGCTAGCTAGGACGTTGTCTTCGCTGCCGTCATACCAGTAGATGGTTGGTTTCTGCGCCATGGCATTGATGACAAGTGCTGCATTGCCATCACTATCAATCCATTGATTTGATGCGATAGCTCCATCGGCGATGATCGCGCGGAAACGATCGCCCTCATTTTTTTCAAGGTAGGCGTAGGCGTCATCTACTGGAAAACACTTGGTCCATCCAGCTTCGGTGGTGGTAACAAGCTGCCCACTCTCATTGAGCAGAGTTTGAGCTTTTTGCGCAGGCTCAGAAGCGCATTCTGCAGAGAGGATTTTCGTCGATTTTGTCGTCTTTGAAGTCGTCACTTCGACGGAAGGGGTATCAAGATCCGAGCCGTAGTGAGACAGAAGATAGACCACTCGATGAAGTTTCTCGTCGATTGCTTGTGCGGTGGCGTCAGGCAAACGTCCAGGATAGGTAATAACAGCGGTCGAATCAGGCGTTGAGCGTGCAATGAGTTCGCGTGCTGAGCGGACTTTCACAACCTTAATACCGTGGTGACGCAGCGTTTGGACAAGAGCTTGAGCGCCAGAATTCCCAGGGTTATTCGGCGATAGAGTCTCGCTGTCTTTTTCGTAGCGGGGGACCAATGTGGTTGCAATGATAAACAACAGTCCCAAAAAGATGATGATGACAAGCGGGCGCATTCGCGTCCAACGCTGACGAACAGTTGGCGAAACGACAGTACTTTGAGTTGCTTTCATGCGTGCACTGCCTGTTTCTTGTTCTGTGAATAGGCAGCAATGAGCTGGTCCATCCCCGCGCAGTCCTCTGCGCTTGCGTGGCCTTCGCCGTAGCGTACCGAGGCAAAGATGGAAGTTGCGGAGGTAATGGGGGCAGTGAGGAAGGGAAGGGCATTTTGAGCTGCTCGGCCGGCTTCATCCGCTGTAAGACCGGGAGTATCTCGAAGAATGCCGTCGCGAGCTAGGTAGAGTACGAATAGTCGGTAGGACCAGATCAACGTAGCATCGAGATCTCCGCTTGCGCGAGCCTCGTCAATCCGCTTCATGATGTCGCGTAGCGAAAGTGTGGAATCAGAGTCAAACACAGCAGTTCGTCGCATGCGGCGCCGCAGGCGGATCGGGTGGGTGATGACGATGATTGCGATGACAGCAAGTGCCACTAATAAGAGGAAGATAAAGAAACCTTCAACGGGGAAACCGACGGGTGCAGCTTTACTGGCGCCGCTCACGAGGTGTTGAATAAGCCAGTTGAAGAAGCGCGATAATGCAGAAGGCGGGGTGGGGAGATAATCGGGACGCGAAAGCTCCGCTGACACCCATGCGCGAGCTTCCTCGTCGTCGGGTGTCAGCGGAGCTTCACAGAAAAACATCAGGCGCGAGAAGCTTCCTGAGCAATCATGGGAGCAAGGTTCTCCTTGCGCATGCGCTCATCCAAGTACATCAGAGTGTAGAAGGACGATTGAACCGGGATCACAACTGCCGACAGTAGTGCACTCAAGAAGGCCGAGAAGGCGACGAGCATACCCACCGAGTCAGCTGCAGCGGCACCAACGCCCAGAATTGCACCGACGATGCCGCCCAGAACTGCTGAGATCAAACCGGTGACGATACCGATAAGCCAGATGCGGCCCAGGATTCGCCAGAAGGAACCCTTCGACAGCGACCATGAACGCTTCATGGCATCGACCGGGCCAAGTCCCTCAAGGACGACTGCACTGGAAGTGAATGCGAACTTCACGGTCAAGAAACAGGCGATCACGATCAGAGCAACGACCATGAGGAAGATGAGCGCAAAGGCTCCACCAATACCGGCACTCGCAGAATCGTAGCTACGAGCCGAAGCCGTGTTAACAATCACAAGGAAGAAGGGGATCATGAAGACCAGCAGGACTACCACGATCGCCACGAATTCAATGATGCCGATGAGGAGGGTTGCCAGAAGAACCGGGACGAAGCGCGGCGAGAAACGGTGCCATGCGTCCGCGGGAGAAGACTTACGTCCGAGGACTGCATCCCACACCGTCAGTGCAAGCATGCCCGAGAGGAACGCGGTTGCGAGCAGGGTAAGTCCGTCTGTTACGAGGGAACCCATGCTGCTGCCCAGCGAGTAGACCAAATCATCGGTATCTCCGGAGGTAAGTGCTCGCGTTAGTGAAGACGTCGAAGACGAAGCGAAGAAGGCCTGAACAAGACCGACGACCGCCATAATCGCAAAGGCAAAGCCAAACATGGTTTGCGGGTTGACGCGAACCGCCTGGAAGGCGCCATTGAAGAGCTCGCCAACGGTCAGCGGGCGGAGCGGGATAATTCCGGGCTGTGCAACGGTCCATGCGGTACCGCCCTGAGTCTGAGTGCCCTGCCATGCGGCATCGGGCTGAGGTGTTGCACCCCACTGCTGCTGGGGCTGCTCGGGCGCTCCCCAAGGCTGCTGAGGCTGTGCCGGCTGCTCAGGTGCACCCCAAGGCTGCTGAGCTTGCTGAGGCTGTGCCGGCTGTGCGGGCTGCTCAGGTGCGCCCCAAGGCTGCTGAGCCTGAGGAGTCTGAGGAACTTGAGGTGTTGAGGGAACAGAACCCTGGGAGGGATTCTGCGAAGAAGATGACTGGGGTGCCCACGGATCATTCGTGGGAGCTCCCTGAGGATCAGACATTATTACTCCTATATAGGTGACACGTGTCTTCCTGAATATTGTGCCACGCATTCAACTAATCAGAAAGAACTGAGGAAGTAGTCAGCGCGTATTCAGCATTTGTTCTGTTGCCAAAATTCGCCGCGTCTTTTCGACACGCCTGTCAGTTTCGTGACACAATCGTTACATGAGTTCACGGATCCTGGTCGTTGACGACGATGTCGCGCTTTCCGAAATGATCGGAATCATGCTTCATGCTGAAGGTTTCGAGGTTGCTGATTGCGCAGATGGAGCGCAAGCCCTTGATGTTTTCCATGAAGTTTCACCGGATCTTGTCCTTCTGGACCTCATGCTTCCAAACGTTGATGGGATTGAAATCTGCCGGCAGATTCGCAGGGAATCTGATGTCCCCATTGTGATGCTGACTGCTCGATCCGATACAACAGATGTTGTTGCCGGTCTTGAAGCCGGGGCAGATGACTACGTTCCTAAACCTTTCAAGCCCAAGGAGCTAGTCGCGCGTGTCCGAGCACGACTGCGTGGCAGAGATGACAGCGGTGAAGAACTGGTTCGTCTCGGGGATCTTGTCATCGATGTTCAAGGTCATAGCGTGCATCGTGGTGGCCAAGAATTGCCTTTAACACCACTTGAATTCGACCTGCTCGTGACTCTTGCACGTTCCCCGTGGAAGGTATTCTCCCGCGAAGAGTTGCTTGAATCTGTGTGGGGTTACCGCCACGCTGCAGACACTCGCTTGGTGAATGTCCATGTCCAGCGTCTGCGTTCAAAAGTTGAGCGCGATCCGGATAATCCCGAGGTCGTTGTGACTGTCCGCGGAGTAGGCTACCGCGCCGGCAACGCCTCGTCATGATAGGCGGAGATGGGGGAGTGCTCTCGACGCCCCCTGTTCCTGAGTCTCATGTTGCGCCACTGGAGCGCGTTCTTCTTTTTCTTCAACGTCTCTTCCGGCCTCTTCGGCAGTGGCGTGGCTGGGAACGTATTTCTCAGTGGGAAGCTCTACGAGCAATTCGTAATTCCGCTTCTTTGCGTGCGGCTTCGTACCTTGCTGCGGTGTCGATGGTGCTCATCCTTGTCGCGGGAACAATTGTTGCGACTCAACTGCGCAGTAGCGTTTTTGAATCTCGACGAACCGCAGTACTTTCAGATGCGGCTTTACGTTTTTCAACTGCGCAATCGGTTTTTGACCAGTCAACAGCCAGCACTCCCGATCAAATTCAAGAATCAACCCGGCAGCTTGCAACCTCCTTGCGTGTTTCTGCCTCGGGTACTGGGGCGGTTTCTGTTCTGCTCTTGCGCTCCAAATCTCAATCGCAATCGCTTCGAATCAATGAGATTGTTGATCCTGCGGTCTTAGGCGTCGTTAGTGAAGAGATGAAAAATGCCGTAGCAGGATCAACGGATCCCCAATGGCAATCAGTCTCGATTCCTTCCGTGCGTGATGCGAGCCAGCGAGTGCCTGCAATCCTTGTGGGGACAAACGTTCAGGTACCGCGAGCAGGGACCCACCAGCTGTATATCGTCTATTCGCTTCAAGCAGACCAAGAACGCATTGATACCGTCATGGGAATCTTGATCTTCGCCGGGATTCCGTTCTTGCTGTTGATTCCGATCATCACCTTCATCTTGATCTATCACATCTTGGGACCGGTACGTCGTACTGCGACAGCGGCACGGAAGCTTGCTGAAGGAAATCTTGATGTTCGAATTGACAGCAGTGATGCCCGCGGTAGCGATGAGATGGCAAATCTTGGGCGTGCTTTTAATAACATGGCCGAATCGCTTGAGAAGAAAATTGATGAATATGACGAGCTCTCTCGGCTCCAGCAGCGCTTCGTCTCTGATGTCTCTCACGAACTTCGCACGCCGCTGACGACCATTCGCATGGCGGAAGAAATGATCTGGGATCAACGTAAGAATTTTGATCCCGTGACCACTCGGAGTGCAGAACTGCTTCATGAACAGGTTGAACGGTTCGATTCCATGCTGGCTGATCTCCTAGAGATCTCGCGCCACGATGCGCAATCTGTCGACCTCACTGCGGAAAGTATTGATCTTCGCGGATTGGTCACGCGCGTTGTTAACGCAAACAGTGAGCTTGCGCAGCGCTTGGGAGTCGAGGTTATTGTCAATGCGCCAACGCATCATTGCACAGCAGAAATTGATGATCGACGCATTGAGCGTGTCATTCGCAATCTCTTGGTGAACGCTTATGAACACGCAGAATCTCGACCAGTTGTTGTGACCATTGCTTCGAATGAAACTGCTGTCGCGGTACGCGTACGTGACCATGGCGTCGGGATGGAACCAGCAACAGTTGAGCGCGTTTTTGACCGCTTTTACCGTGCGGATCCTGCGCGAACACGTACCACCGGAGGAACGGGTCTGGGGTTGGCCATTTCCTTGGAAGACGTTGTTCTTCACGGAGGAACATTAACTGCGTGGGGTGAGATTGGAGTCGGTTCCTCGTTCATGATGACACTTCCCAAGAAAGTCGGGACAGCGATTGCAAGCGACCCATTAGAACTGTGGGAAAAGGAGTGAAGATGAATCAGCGACTGTGTCTTGCTGTAGTGGCTATTCTTAGCAGCCTTTCTCTGGCTGCCTGTACTTCCTTGCCGACTTCCTCATCTCCTTCGCCTTTTGATGTCGATGCCCCCAATGCTCAGCCGGTTGATTTGGCAGCGGGTGGTCCTGTGGCTGATGCGGATCCGGAAAGCTTGCTCAGCAGTTTTCTCTTGGCATGTGCCGCGGGAGCTTCTGACGACTACGCAACCGCGCGTCTTTTCTTAACCAGCTCCTCCGCGCAGACCTGGGACCCGCATAAGTTAGTGACGATTTATTCGACGGATTCAACCCCGAAGGTGTCGTACTCTTTTGACCCTTCGAAAACGGATACGCTCAATGCGTCGATCACGGCGACCGGCGTGGGCTCTGTTGACCAAAATGGTGTCCTTTCCCCGGCAGAAACTTCCTCACTTGAAGCGCGCTTCCACCTGGTTCGTGAGAATGGCCAGTGGCGTATTGACGCGCCTGCGGATGGGGTCGTTGTTTCTCAGGCATCATTTACTGCATCGCACGAGCTTGTTTCGCTGATGTTTCTTTCAGCGACCGGCGATTCTCTGGTTGCTGATCCACGCTGGTATCCCACGCGCCGAGTCGAAACCCATATGCTCGAGGGACTCATCGCTGGCCCCCAGTCGCATCTCTCCGATGCCCTAGTAAATGCAATCCCTTCGGGCACTTCGATCTCTGCGGGTGGTATTGAGCTCTCCGACCACGTTGCGAAGGTGTCTTTGAACGGAACGCTTCCCAGCGATGATCGCGGGAAGCAGTTGATGGCGTGGGAGATTTCCCAAACCCTCCAGCGCTCGGGCCGCGTGAATTCTGTCGAAATTAACGTCGGGGGAGAGGTTCTTCCTTCCTCGGGGCTTCCTTCTCAGCCGTCCTTTGATCTTGATTCAGCGGTTGCTTTGAATTCGAACGGTTTGGTTCGAATTGACGGGCGTAGCGTTTCGACCCGGATTCTTCCCATTGCCCCTTCGCCATCTGCCTCGCTTCCGGCGGTGTCTCCAGTTTCTTCATCCTTGCTCGCTTGGCGTGAGGACGATCGTCTTATTTTGGTCGATTCCTCAACCAACGCTACGCGGGTAGTGGACGGGTAAGAAGGGCAGTATTCGCCTTCTATCGATCGTTTCGGATGGGTGTGGGATATTCCTCGGGGAGGCAACCTGAGGGCCTCGCGAATTGAAGGGCAGAACCTGGCGATCGCCTCGGAAAATCAATCCCTCAACGGTGTCAGTGCCGTGAGGATCTCTCCCGATGGTGCGCGTGCACTTTTACTCCGCCAGGTGGGTGGCTCCACGAGTGCCTGGATTGCCGGAATTGAGCGCCGAGGCAGTGGTGAACCGATCGCGCTCACCGACCCCGAACCCTTGGCTGGCTTGTCGACCGGTGTCGATGATGTCTCGTGGGCGGGGCGTTCTACGGTTGTTGCCGTGCGTCAAGGGGGCCTCCGTGCAGGCAATGATCAGGTTGACGAAGTTTCTTTGGTGACTGTGCCCGTCGGTGGTTTTCCCTCGGTTCTTGCTCTTCCCACTGGGACTCAGCGACTGAGCGCAGGATCGTCTTCGGCGACTATGGTGATCCGCGGGAAAGACGGCAATTATCAGGTTCGTTCCGGGGCACTATGGCAATCCCTCGAAGGAAACCTTCGCGACGTGAGCTTCCCGGGCTGAATCGTTTTCTCCACAGATTGCCTATGCGGTCTGCGTGTGCTTTCTTTTCGTGTTGAGCTTCCTTTATGGCAGTTTTTCACGAGGTCGCGCGGGAGTTGGTTAGCTTATGTATCCCCAGTAGCTGCGCTGGCTGTGGCGCGTGGGATCACACCTTGTGTGACCAATGTTTTGGGCTATCACACTCCTTCGTACCGACATGGGAAGTTATCGATTCGGGTTGGGCAGAATATCCACTCTGGTCGCTGAGTGAATACTCCGGATCAATGCGGTCCATTATTTTGGCCGCAAAACACTCTGGACGCGTAGATTTATCTCCTTTTCTTTTCGAATGTGGAAAGACTATCGGCGATGCATTGGGAAAGAGCGGGATGCTTGAGGTGGGCGATGCACATGCACGTTTGTGGATTGTTCCTGCACCCTCCAGTTGGAAACGCCGTTTCTTTGGCCATCCCATAACCTCGCATATTGCCCAGGGTGTGGCTCAAGGAATTCGTTCATCGGCGCCGGTTCCGGTAGTGGTTCGCGATATCTGCAGGCTGGACCCCTGGGTCTCTTCGCAGGCTGGAAAGAACTCGGATAAGCGCAGGCAAGCTCGGCGTGGACACATGTATGTATCAATGCCAATTCCTCAGGATGTGGGACTTGTAGCAATCGACGATGTTGTTGCAACAGGGGGAACGATGAGCGAATTATTCCGTGTGTGTGGGCAGAACTGGGTGGCAGGGGCGTGTATCGCACGGTCGAGACGATAGTGTTGCTCTATGATGCAGATCACCGTTATCTGCTATACTCGATGCATCTATTCCAGTGATGGTTTTCCATCACATGCTGATCGGGGGTGGTAGTTCAAGACACTCCGGGGCAATGACGTCGCCGGGTTTTCGATCGCGACTGTGGTCGCATTTCATGATGTGGAGAGAAATATGGACATCACAGTAGCTGCACGTAATGCAGAGATTCATCCGAACTTCCGCGCATACATTGAGGAAAAGCTTGCAAAGGTGACGCAGTTTTATCCTCGAGCCCAAAGGGTTGATGTTGAGTTAACCCACCAGAAGAATCCGCGGCAGGCTGATACAGCAGAGCGGATTGAACTAACAGTCTTTGGCAAAGGCCCAATTATTCGAGCAGAGGCAGAATCTGCAGACCGCTACGCCGCGGTCGATATTGCCGCTGGAAAGCTTTTTGAGCGCCTTCGCCGTATGCGTGATCGAGCGAAAGATCACCACCGCACGGAAGAAATTCTTGCTCCTGATTTAGATGTTCTTCCCGCAAGCGTTGGGGGAGACGAGGAGCTTGTTGAACAGGCCCCAACATCTTTGAAGAGCGCGGGGGATCTGAAAGTCGGAGAAGCTCGTGAAGAACAGCTGGGTGATAGTCCGATTATTGTGCGCCAGAAGGTCCATGAGACGGTTCCCATGAGCGTTGATGAGGCATTGAATCAGATGGAATTGGTGGGGCACCCCTTCTTCCTCTTTGTCGATGAAGAAACAATGCAGCCCTGCGTTGTCTACCATCGCCACGGGTGGACCTATGGTGTTCTGCGTCTGAATGCAACAGTTATCCAAACTGGCGAATAATACGCGCACTTTATAGGGGTGTGGGGGGG
>CALIEP010000310.1 GCA_938022345.1 uncultured Actinomyces sp. | reverse complement strand
ACCATACCTAGTCAGAGATAAGCCAACTTCACTATTGACTGAAAGCTCATCGATATTGGAACCGTATTTGATATCAGCCGAGTAGCTTACGCCCTGTCCAAGTCGCCCAAGATACGTCTTTCCCTTCAAATCTTTGACGTTATCCTGGCTCTCGTTAATTATTGGGATTTCCACTCTCGTCCGATACGGGGATTCCCGCTTCTCGTGATTAGGGATAAGCGTCCACTCCCTTTCTGGATCCACATCCCAAGACCCGAGAATGATCCTCCGGCTACCAGTTAAGACTGCAATAAGGCGACGAATTTTAGAACGATTCTGAACTGCAACATTCCAATATCCACGTGCTCGGTCAGCAAAGAACTCGCCAGAATTACCTCCAAACGCGGATGGCCGTCCTTCGATGTCCTTTGGGGAAATCGGAACAATAATCGTTTCTGAAAGGTCTTCGTGAGCAACCTCGCCATCTTTTACATAAATGGCAGGCTCAAGAAACTTTGTTGATTTCAATCCCTGAATGTTGGTGGTGGTCGCTGAATCTTCTTCTGGAATGAAAAGTTCGCTTTGCTGCTCAGAATCAATAATTGGTTTCATGCCCATCAAGGAAGCAACGTGGATTGCAATTGCTTCTGCCATGAGAGCATCTCTCCTCGATGAAAACGGCTCAACTGTCTGACGGATAAGAGTTCCAGATGAATCTCGTAAATCTTCCGCTTGACGATTGTGCCTCTCGAATACGCGCTCCATGCTTTTCCCGATACCAATATAAATCTTCTTAGCCTTGGTGTTCTCGTAGAGATATAACCATGTTCTCTCCACCATTGCTGCACCTATCCTCAGTATCACGACTTATTTTCACTTTTAGTATCACATAACTTCTAGCAAAAGGAAGGCGGTTATGGGTATTTTCAACTTCCTTCGTGGCGGTAGCACTCGCCGCACTGAAAACCACAGCTTGCTCCTAGCTATAGTTTCTTGTTTGGGTCGACGTCGTCGGGTCGTCCGGTGACAGAACGTAGCGCGATGCAGATGACTGCCGTCTACTCATGCGTGCGTATCTTGGCTGAAGCTATTGCTGGTTTGCCGTTGCACGTCTACCAGCAAAGCAGTGATGGTGCGAAGGTGAAGGCCTTGGATTATCCGTTGTATCTGCTTCTTTATGATGAGAACCCAAAAGAAGCACCAGCGGCGGGTGCATAGCCGACACCACGGAGGCGACCTTCACCCGGCTCACCTACATCGCCCTCGCACACCTCCACCTCAGCGTGGAACAGGCAGAGCTGATAGTGTTCGGGGTGCTGCTCGACCTGGTGGACTGCTAGCGCATCGAGACCGGCCGTGCCCAGCCGAAACGGGTGTGGTTTATTGATGATGTGATCCCGGCTGGAATCTAGGTATCAGTGGGTACTGTTGAGGACGCAGGTGGCTATGAGCTGGTCGATGCGCCGCACATCAATTTTCCTACCCAATTTGATTTTGAGATGACCGGCGCGTGTCCAAAGCTCTACTTCAGCATTGAAATCGATTCGTCCCGCATTCTCGGTTGACCACATGTTGATGGATGAATACGGAATCGAATAGATTTCAACCTTCTTCCCAGTCAAGCCTTGTGAATCACGTACAATAAGCCGCTTTGAAGTAAAAATAGCCGAATCTCGAAAAGTCTTGTATGCCGCGTAGGGTTGTTCTCCTTGGACGAGAAGCTGATTGACGTCCTGCGGAATGGGTACTTCTTCAAAGAAAGTCCATTCGGTGATGCCTGAAGTCTCCATGATTATTCCTCGTTGAAGCTCGTCGTTGATTCTTCCATCCCCGACTATTTCACCCCCTAAATAGTTAAGGAAGCGTAACACGCATGGCTGACTCGAGTTTTGGTTTGAAGATTGGTTTGGAGGGTGAGCGGGAGTTCAAGCGGGCGATCACGGATATCAACCGTGAGATGCGGGTGCTCGGCTCTGAGATGAAGCTCGTGGCCTCGTCGTTTGATAAGAACGACAAGTCCGCCGAATCCCTCACCGTCCGTAACCAGGTGCTGGGCAAAGAAATCGAAGCTCAAAAGTCGAAGATTGAGACTCTGCGCGCTGCGCTCGAAAATAGCGCTTCCTCGTTTGGTGAGAACGATTCGCGGACGAAGAACTGGCAGATCCAGCTCAACAATCCCAGCCAAGCCCCGTATCTCTGGGCCACAAGCACCCACCCTGGCACGCAGTAGGGGCGCGGCGTATGCGCGTGTATCCGCTGACAGGGGAGAGCAGTACTCCTCCTACCAAGCGCAGGTGGACTACTACGCCACCTACATTCAAGGCCGACCTGAGTGGGAGTGCAGAAAGTATTGCACTCTCACTCAGGGATGTTGCTGACATCAGTAGACAAGATGTATGCCGCTACAAGGCTCAGAGTGAGGACGATAACGGTCACTGCCGCCACGACGAATTTTCTTACCACAGTTTCGGCAGAGGGTAGTGAAACCTCGGCTAAAGTCAACACTCTACACGCATTCATGAAAGCGACAACTAGCCAACACAGTAAACCAAGGTTTGTTACGAACAACATTCGGTCTACCCAGACCTCTGACACAAACTCGACCGGGTAAGGATAACGTTGAAAAATCCTGATTGGGAGATCACTAAACCAGCCGTACGACACCGGTAGCAACAGTACAAGCCCTGCCCACCAGAAAACTCTCCTGATTAACCCCTGTATATCTCCGATTGAAGTAATCAAATTCTTCATCGTTTAACTGTACCGGCAGGTATGCCGGAAAGTCGCGAGTTGGTCTCAATCAGAGGAAGCGTTAGAAGGGGTACCAGCACACTGCGTCTAGCCGTCACCTACTGATGTAGGGGAACGCAAGTATGCTCACGTGAAGGAGGAATCGGTGGCAAAAGATGGCACGAATCGTGGCGGACGCCGCGTCCGTGCGGGTGCGAAGCCGGAACCGTTGCGTGAGACTTGGGCGTGGTTGGACGTGCGTGGTGCGCCCAGTTCGTCGCCCCACGCTTGATCGAGTCATATGCGCAGGCGTTCGCGCGTT
>CALIEP010000309.1 GCA_938022345.1 uncultured Actinomyces sp. | reverse complement strand
CTCCCCTTCATCCTCGGTGGTGGAGGGGTTTTCTTTATTCTTTCGTTCTTCTTCGCGCTTACGCTTCATCTGAAGATCGCGCTCGATACGGAAGAGGAATTCAGGATCATCGTCTGGGGCGGTTGGGGCTTTGGGAGCGGATTGTGCCTGACGATCCTCGGCATTTGCGACCATCTTGAGGACGATCCACGCAATTGCTCCAAGAGAAACGAATGGAACTGTCACGACCAGGATGACCAGCCAGGTCATCCGAGAAAGCTTCATAGGCATTCTGTCGGCAGGCGTTGTTGCCCAATCCGAAATTGCATAAATCGATGCGGCGAACCATGCGACGATGAACAGAATGCGTACCATGTTTTGAGTTTAGAGCAGTTGTTCAGGCAAATGTACTCGAGATCAAGAGCGCGCTCACGAAAAGTGCCCACCCCAAGGTTAAAAAGCCGGTGTGTTTGAGGACAATGATGAGGTCCCTTCCCTTCACGCCGCTCAACACAAAATAGACCGGCTGGAAGATCGCCAGAATCCACGCCAGTGACGCCAAAATACAGATGATGACATGGGTGCCGATCGCCGCGGGAAGCGCAAAGAAGACGGAGATTGGGGCCAATAGGCACAGGGAGAAGAGGATTCGAGAAGCTCGCTGTCCCAAGCGAACAGCCACGGTCTTTTTCCCGGTGACGCTATCGGTAGGAATGTCACGGATGTTGTTGACCATGAGCATCGCCACCGACATGAGACCCAAGCACGAGGCCATAAGCCACAGCCACCAAGGTGCTGAGGGGATATGTGTCCATGTCGTTCCAACGGTCGCCATCAGTCCGAAGAAGACGAAGACAAAGAGTTCCGATAGGCCGATTCCCATATAGCCGTAGGGGTGTTTCCCACCCGTGTAGAACCAGGCCGCTGCAACCGCAGCAATACCCGCGGCGATCAGGGGCCAAGTTCCACTGATTGCAACAAGGATTAACACAAGGACGCCGGCTGTGGCGAAGCACCCCAGTGCAGCCTTTAAAACAGTACGAGGCCGCGCAAGCCCAGAACCCGTCAAACGTTGGGGACCGCTTCGCTGGTCATCCGTTCCGCGGATACCGTCGGAGTAGTCGTTGGAGTAGTTCACGCCAACTTGAAGCAATAGAGCGACAAGAAGCGCCAGGACTGAGCGCGACGGATGAACAGCGCCCAAGGCGAAAGCCGCGGCAACGCCGACGAAGACTGGGGCTGCAGCAGCAGGAAGGGTGCGTAGTCTGGCACCTTCAATCCAGTCGCCAAGGCTTGCTTGTTGCCTATTTTCAGTGCTCATCGGCGCCACTCAGACTCTGTCCCGGTGAGCGATTCAGCGAGCTGGCGTGCCGCAATGCGATCGACTTTTCCGGAAGAAAGCTGTGGAATTGAAGAAACGAAGATTACGCGACGCGGTGCCTGCGGGCGGCCGATCTGAGAAGAAACGGCCTCGCG
>CALIEP010000308.1 GCA_938022345.1 uncultured Actinomyces sp. | reverse complement strand
AATGAAGAGGCGGTTGATCACCCCCGCAGTGTCCCCACTGAGTCCCCGCAGTCCTCTCCTGCACAGCAGAGCACACCGGCTGAGTCTTCCCGCGTTCACGAAGAGGCGATGCCTCCTTCCTTTGCGCCCCGTGCACGACGAACCCAGCCCCCGGCCTATGCCCCCTCAGCTCCAGCACGAGAATCCCTAGGTGCGACTTCCAGACCTCCTGCGCAGGCATCAACGCAACGTCCGCACTTCCAACCTGTTCAAGCCCAGCCCAGCGCACGCCAAGCCGGGGGCGTAAGCCCAGCGAAGCCTCGTCAGAGGAAAAAGAGGCGCTGGCCTCTTGTCGTCGTCGCGTGCGTTCTGCTGATGCTGGCATGGCCGGTTTTCCTGATGATGGATGCCAACTCTCATTTGAAGAAGATCGATGCACTGTCAGGAAGTGCCAATACTTCTGGAACTACGTATCTATTAGCAGGTTCAGATTCACGCGCAGACGGCTCGGTTCCCGATGACACCGAGGGGCAACGCGCAGATTCGATCATGCTTGTTCACGTTGCCCCCAATGGACAGACCAGCAATATCTCCCTCCCCCGCGATACCTACGTCGAGATCCCAGGCTATGGCTGGGACAAGCTCAATGCCTCGTATGCTTATGGAGGCCCCGCGCTCTTGGTCAAGACGGTCGAAAACCTCACCGGACTCACCGTTGATCACTATGCAGAGATCGGGATGGGCGGTGTGTCCAATATTGTCGACGCGGTCGACGGGGTGAATCTGTGTTTCGATCTCAGCGTTGAGGATGAACGCTCGGAGCTCAATTGGGAAGCTGGATGCCATGATGCCGACGGTAAGACTGCTCTGGCATTTGCGCGCATGCGCTATTCGGATCCACGGGGTGACATCGGACGTGCTGAACGCCAGCGTCAGGTTGTATCAAAGACCGTTTCGAAGGCGATGAAGCCGGCAACCTTGCTCAACCCGATAAGCGCCCTGCGCGTTGAACGAGCTGGCGCCTCTGCATTCACGGTCGATCAGGACTCATCTGTTATTGACGTTGCACGCTTGGTACTGGCATTCCGTGAGGCGCAAAACTCCGGAATGACCGGTGTTCCCCCGATTGAATCTCTGGGTTATGCGACATCGGCGGGAAGCGCGGTGCTGCTTGAAGATACAACCGCACCGGATTTCTTCGCCAAGCTTCGTGCTGGGACACTCACAAAAGACGACCTGGCATCGCAGTTCTCATAATCGGGACGTCCTTGAGGCACAGCGCAGGTCTCAACTATGGAACTCACGTCATATAGTCGAAAGTCGCGCCACCCGTTAAAGAACAGTCAGGAGTTGTTGCGAAGGCTCCAGATGGAAAAAGCCGCAAGAGAAATGGCATCTTGAAGCTGGCCACCCGCAATCATCTCTTTGAGTGCAGCAAGACTGACCCACTGAAGCGCATCAACTTCTCCATCAATAGCTTGACGTTCTTGAGATGGGACCGTGCAGGAGACCACTTCGACGTGCCCGGCAAGGATGCCAGAATCGGGGTAAATCTGTCCCAAGGAGTGTCCGTTTTCCCCATAAAATCCGGTCTCTTCAAGGAGTTCACGAAGGCCAGTCGCTACCCCATCCGCATCCGAATCCTCGCTCATCCCTCGCGGGAATTCCCAGAGTTCACGCTCGATGGCAAGACGTTGCTGACGGACCAGGGCAAAATCACCGTTCTGGTTTCGAGCAATCGCAACAGCCCCGGCGCGATTTCCCCCGATAAAGACACGGTGCATACGCGGAGTCGCATCATTACCTTCGACCCACAGGGGAAAGTTTTCTGCGTGCCAAACCTGGCTCCATTTCATGGCGTCTCCTTGTGCCTGATGGGATGAGTTTTGAGTGGTTATCGAGTCGTCGAATTTAGGCCTGAGCCAATCGGATTTCAGACATCATCCTTGACGGACGAAGCTTGAAGAGCTCCCGGACATCCGAATACGGGAAGGATGCAAGGAACGCAATCGCGGTCCACAGGACATTCATCCAAAGAGTATCTTCGCCAAACCAACCTGAATCGTGTGCGGTCAGGAAGAAGGCCAAAATGGTCACAGCGAGGCAGCGAAGCACTCCGCTGAAGACACGTCTACGCCACTCCACCGGATCGACTTCAAACTCTCGAATGAAGAGCGCAAGTGAACGCCACGCGTTACGCGAGGCTCGCTTCACTCTGATTTCCTCGGCGGGGTGGGGATCTCTAAGGGCACTGAGTTCAAGCTGTGCAGCACGAGCTTGGGCGGTCATCGGGTGGGTCAGGACGCGCTGGTACTGTTCGGTAGAAAGAGTCCCCATGGCCTCGGTAATTTCCCCGTTAACGGAAAGTCCGCGCGCGCTTCCCCCAAGTCCCCCACGGCCAGAGCCAGTTCTTGACGCAACTCGCAGTCCCATGCGGGCAAGCGTCAATCGAGTATTTTCTTGCACGCGGGCACGCCAATATTGCTTTCTGCTCTGCGGTGGGACGCACATCCCCCACTGACGCTGTACACGGACTTCCGCGTCATCAGTACCATTATCGTCAGCTATCATCGTAAAACTCATGCGCGAAGTTGCCGTATCGAGGAGTGCAAGACGCTGATGCATAGCCGCATCCTCGTAAAGAAGTGAAAACCAGCGCAATGCACAGCGCGCCTGAGGCGCTGTGAGCACATCACGATAAAGTTCCCCCTCTGAGGCATCAAGATCTGCCGGCGGGGCTTCTTCCATCCAATGGGACAGAAGAGAGACAACATCCCCGCGCCGAGCTGGGCGCGTCACTTCCCCACCGTCATTGGCAATCCACTTGGGCAGCCAAGCTCGCAGAGTGCGGGCGATTGCGATCGCTTCGGTATCTTCAAGATCCTCGAGGCGACCGTGATCATCCCAGAAAGCAGCATCCTCAACGCTAGGCGTTCGAGGCCACGTCATGAGGTGAACACGCATGTCTTCCATCTCACGCACCCACTGATCGCGTCCTGTCTCAATAAGCCGTGCTGGATCTTGACGAGAGCGCGGTATCGAGCAGTACGCCGGATATGGCCGGCTCTCTTCACCTTCCGTTTCGCTCAACCCTTGGAGCAGCAGGGCAAGCCGGGCATGTCCCTCAGTCATCGAATGAGCCGCGGGCATATCACTTTCAAAGACAGCGTGTGCAGCGGAGACAAAGCCTTCGCGCTCAACCTGACGGCGTTGAAGATCCGCCCACTCGGCGCGTTCTTCGATGCTCTCAGGACGGGCAAAGCCCGCGGGAGTGCCCGCGGGAGGCTGACAACCCACGAGTAAAGGAAGATCCTGGTACGAGGGCAACCCCAAGGCCTCGGCAAGCCCATCGGGACCAAGAGCGAGGAAACAGACCCCATCTAGAAGCTGATTACGGTCGATATAGACGTAATCAGCACTCAGCAGGGCCATTCGCAGCATCATGACGAAACCGTGCAGTGCTGCCTGCGGGCCAAGACGACGCCACGCCATGGCCTGCTCAAGAGAATCTAAATCACTGATGGATACAGTCGAAGAATTCCACGGTCGAGCAGGCGAGGCCTTAGGTTCGGCGTCTGTCATAGCTCAGGACTGAGAGGGGACCTCGATTGCGCGAGGCCCGGCCTGCCAGGCATCCCATGCAGACTGCAGAATCTCAGCGACACCGTAGTTAGCCTTCCAGCCCAAATCCACAGCAATCGACTGCGGATCGCCAATTAGCATTGGCGGGTCACCTGCGCGACGGTCAAGTTCGTCAACCGGGAAATCCCAGCCGGAAACCGCGCGAAGACCATCAATGATCTCACGTACTGAAGTGCCCAGACCGGTACCCACATTGAATTGACGATGCGCAGGAACGCCGCGTGTCAGGGCATCCAGAGCAAAAATGTGAGCGTCAGCCAGGTCCTTGACGTGAATGTAGTCGCGGATGCAGGTTCCGTCATCGGTCGGGTAATCCGTTCCGAAAATCTTCGGGTGTTCACCGCGAGCCAAACGGTCGAGGACCATAGGAACCAAGTTGAGGCATGCGGGATCGGCGAGATCATTCCATCCAGCACCCGCAACGTTGAAGTAGCGCAGTCCGATCCAGTTGAGGCCCCATGCGCGTTCAGCATCGGCCATCATCCATTCGCCGATCAGCTTGGTCTCACCGTAAGGATTGATGGGCTTCTTCTCAATATCCTCGGGGATCACCGGAACCGGCGGCATCCCATAAACGGCCGCAGAGGAAGAGAAAATCATGTTCTTCACGCCGGCTTCCTCCATTGCCAGCAGAACATTCGCCAAACCACCGATATTTTGACGGTAGTACCAAGCAGGACGCTCAACAGATTCGCCGACCTGCTTCTGAGCAGCAAAATGAATAACGCCAGTGACATCTTCATCGATCATTGCCTGGGTCAAGATGGGCAGAGCCTCATCGCGTGCGACATCCACTTCGATAAGTGTCGCATCGCCAATTCGATTGGCTGCGCCGGTGGTCAGATTGTCAACAACAACAACCTTTTCGCCACGTTCCAGCAGAAGACTGACAACGTGCGCGCCGATGTAGCCGGCGCCTCCCGTAACAAGAATGCTCATGGAATTCAGTGTACGACAATTAAAAGCGTCGTGAGCGCCGCCCCATCGAGACCAGCGCGCCCTCTGGCATCACGCGCCCTGGGTCATAGCTAGAGGGAATCGCTGCCAAAGAGAGAGTGAAAACTGGAGGCACCGCCTGAGTAAGCTCAATGCGTCCACCCATCGTTTCAATGAGGTCCTTCGCCAAGGCCAGACCAATTCCGCTGGAACCGTGACCCGACACCCCGTTTTCGAAAATATAGGGGGCCAATTCAGCATCGACGCCTTCGCCTTCGTCGGAGACCTCGATGATGACGCCTCGACTATTAGCGCTATTGCGCGCGTGTACCCAGGTTGTTCCAGCACCGTAGCGCAAGGAATTCTCGATCAGAGTCGCAAGCACCTGTGCAATCTTGGCCTCATCCGCAAGAATCGGCATATCCGCCTCATCTGTGAAGCGTAGGACGCGATCAGTTTTTTCGAAGGCCTCTTCCCATTCTTCACGCTGGGTGTTGAAGACTTCCAGAACGTCAATGGCTTCAGTTGCAGATGCCTGTCGTTTATTTGTATCCAGCAACTCGGTGACGACCGTTGTCAACCGTTCAACCTGTTCTAGGCATGAACGTGCTTCTTCCTGCACTTCTTCTTCGGTCGAAATCATTTCGATTTCTTCCAGGCGCATCGAAAGCGCGGTTAAAGGGGTGCGAAGCTGATGTGAGGCATCGGCGGCCAGCTGTCGTTCGGCGGCCAAACGGCGTGCCATCTTCTCGCCCGTGCGCTGAAGTTCTTCTTGAACAAGATCGATTTCTTCGATCCCTGAGGGCTTGACACGCGCTCGGACTTGTCCGGAACCGATTTGTTCCGCTTGAGCCGAAAGATAGATCAGAGGTGCCGAAAGACGCCGCGAAAAACGCGCCGCAAGAGCCCAGCCGACAGCCAGAGAAACAAGGATTCCTAAAAGGAAAATCCCTGAAACACGAACGATGCTTCGAATCGCATTACGCGCTGAAATCATTACCGTGACTTTGACGCCATCCGGTGATGAGGCGCTTCGAGTGATAGTGATTCCACGAAGCGGCTCCCCCAAAGTGATGGGCTGCGGGTTCTGGGGAATCATAATTTCGACGTAGGCAGGCTCCCCGTTGCTCACAAGGGTCTGCGCCCACATGCGCGCATAGCCTTCGGAAAGGGTTGACGTGCGTAGACGCCGATCAAGATTGGTTTGAACTGTCTGCGCGCGGGTGTCCAAGGAAGCCGTTTGCGTATTCCAAACAATCAAGGAAGACGCCACAGCCGCGGGGATACCGAAGATCAGTGCGACAACCGCAACCGCGGTCAAAATCATTCGCGCAGCACGTCTACGCATGACAGACCTTCAGAGATTTACGCAGTTGGCTTTTCGAAACGGAAGCCCATTCCGCGAACAGTGGTGATATAGCGCGGAGAGGCCGCATCATCACCAAGCTTGCGGCGAAGCCAGGACACATGCATATCCAGTGTCTTTGTCGAACCGCTCAGGCCATTTCCCCACACTTCACGCATCAGGGTGTCACGCGGAACTACATTCCCAGCCTCGCGAACCAGAACGCGCAGGAGCTCAAACTCCTTTGCTGTCAGCGAGAGCTCTTTTCCTGCAACGTAAGCACGATGTGCGGCTACATCGATACGGACGTCCTGAACGATAAGATCGCCGTCTGCGACCTCACCGCCACAACGGCGCAGCAGTGCACGAACGCGGGCAAGGAGCTCTGCCAAGCGGAAAGGCTTGGTAACGTAATCATCTGCACCAGCGTCAAGGCCAACAACCATGTCGACTTCATCAGCACGTGCAGTAAGGATAAGAATCGGTACGGAAGAGCCAGAGGAACGAATTTCCCTTGCGACATCCAGACCGTCCATATCGGGAAGACCAAGGTCAAGAACAACCAGGTCAACACCATCAAGATCTTCAAGTGCGCTCCGGCCATGGTCGTGCGCGCGCACATCGTATGTTTCGCGTGCGAGGGCGCGGGTGAGCGGAACAGCGATAGCCGGATCATCTTCAACGAGAAGCACTGTAGTCACGGAAACAGCATACCGGATTTCAGGGATCTCTTGTACATTTCTTGACCTAAATGGGATGAAATCACAAGATCAGGTAAAAAAGCAGACAGCCTTTTAGTGACGATAGGTCAGGAGATAGGGAGAAATCGTTCCAAAACCGCGCAAAGTCGCGCTCGGGAATTCTTCAACGTCATACTCCATCCCCGCTTTACCCGCGGCAATCGCGGCAGCTGTGGTGGGATCCATCAAAATTTTGCCCACTGGAGCGATATCTACCAGGCGCGAGGCCAAGTTAACCGTCGGACCAAACACATCACCTGAACGAGAAAAAACATCGCCGCGCACAAAGGACGCACGAACAGGAAGCATCTGATCATCAGCGCCCAGTTGCTCAATGAGTGAAACCGCTACCCGAAGGCCAGTTTCAAGATCATCGGCAATATACATGACCGCATCGCCGATCATCTTCACTACGCGACCCCCGGCGTCGGTCACAGCATCACGAGAAAGTTGCTCAAAACGACCAATGAGATCAACCAGACGCCCACCCAAAATCGTCGATGATGAGGTGTATGAAACCATGTCAACGAAGCCCAAGGATCGATTAAGAGGGAATCGCGGTTGCAATCCCTCATGCCCACGCGTAGCGATCTCATGATCCATCCGTTTGAGCAGTGCATCCAATTGACGTCGCCACGAATGTCGAAGGAGCTCATCGAACATGTCAACACGCTCACGAATATGGTCGAGGACATACATTCGCGCCGCAGTGTCATCTAAACCGTAGCGTCGCATCGTGTCTTCAACCAGCGCTTCAACCTGCCACAAGCCCAAACGGTCAGCTAAGTGAGAATTCGCGCGGAGAAGCGAACGCGCGGTCGCCTGATCGATAGCCCCCGAAGCAATAAATTTCGACCATTCAATGAAAAGCCGAGCATCGTTTTCCGTAAAGACCTTTTCTTCGGCACGCGGGGACGGGAAACCCATTGCGACCCAGAATTCGCGAACATCCTCACTGCTGGTCTGCGCCATCTGAGCAAGATCATCAACAGTGAGGGTAGCCGGACCACCAAGAAGGGAAGAGCTATTGGTGTGCGCAGTCGAATAATCGTGACTCAATCCTGCTTCTTCCTTCACAGCTTCACCCACACATGTGGCCTAACGCACATTAGTGTAGTGAAGAAAAGCTGAGCCTGCACGGGAAAATTCATAGTATGCACCTTGTATTAGCCTCACAATCTCCTGCACGCCGTCGCATCCTCCAGGAAGCCGGAATAACCCCCATCATCAAAGTTTCCCAAGTGGACGAGGATTCAATCTTGGATCGAATCCCCGCTGCCTCCCCCGCTGAGAAAGTATGTGCCCTTGCGGGGGCTAAAGGCAGGGCAGTGGCTTCGGCGATATGCGCGGGACAGTTTTCACCGCACGAGGCCGCCCTCCCCGAAGGTGAGTGCGTACTAGTTGCCTGTGATTCCATGCTCGAGGCCGGTGGGGAGTTGCTGGGTAAGCCTCACGATCCCCAAGTTGCCCTTGCCCGAGTAAAGGCACTTTCCAAGGCACACACAACCTTGTGGAGCGGCCACTACCTCGCACACATGCGCTGCGATAAGGACGGATGGCAGGTTCTGCGCGAAGACACACGTCCATCCTCCACCGATATTCACTTTGGCTCGATCAACGATGAAGAAGCCCGAGCGTACGTGGCAAGCGGCGAGCCCTTAGAAGTCGCTGGTTCTTTCACCATCGATGGATTGGGTGGAGCTTTCATCGAAGCCATTGAAGGTGACCACCACAATGTCATTGGAATATCGCTTCCCTTAATCCGCACCATGATGGCCGATATGGGATTGCAGTGGGTCAATCTTTGGGATCGAAAAGGACCTGACGCCCACTAAGCCCCTCAAGCGTCACGCTCGGATTGGCTGGACGATCAAACGGCTCGCGGCCTCGGCGACGCGTTCGTCGGTGGCAGTCAAGGCTACGCGTACAAAGCCCGCCCCGGCCTCGCCATAAAAATCGCCCGGAGCAACGACAATCCCCCGCTGGGCGAAAGCATCAACGAGCTGCCAGGAATCGAAGTCACCACGAGGATCCCTCACCCACAGGTAAAGACCTGCAGCCGAATCCTTGTCTCGTTCAAGACCGGTACGAGCAATGGCATCGATCAAGATTTCACGTCGACGTGCATACACCTGTCGCTGCACCTCAACGTGTTCGGTATCCTCCAAAGCAACGCGCATTGCAGCTTGCACTGGAGCAGGAACCATCATCCCCGAGTGTTTGCGCACTTCAATAACAGGAGCTAGAAGCTTCGGATCCCCATACATCAAAGCCGCACGGTAACCAGCTAAATTCGACTGCTTAGACAGCGAATACAGCACGATCAGCGAACGAGGATCTCCATCGCACACTCGTTCATCGAGCAGTGAGGGCACGCCCTCACGAACGAAAGGCTCCTCCCATGCCAAAGCCGAGTAGCACTCATCAGAAATTACGACTGCGTCATGAGCACGAGCCCACTGGACGACCGCACGCAGTTCCTCAAGCGTGAGGACATGGCCATCGGGGTTGCCCGGCGAGTTCAGCCATACAAGTTGAGCATCGGGCCACGACGAAGGATCTGCCGGGTCGACTGGAAGCGGAGTAGCTCCCGCTAAACGAGCACTAATGTCATAGGTTGGATACGAGGCCTGCGGGAATAAAACCGTATCTCCGGGACGCACTCCCAGAAGGAAGGGAAGCCATGCGACAGCTTCTTTGGAGCCGATAGACGGCACAACGCCCTGCACTCCAACGTCCACCATATTCCGCCGTTTTCCCCACGCAAGAATTGCGTGACGAAGCTCAGGAGTGCCAATCACGGTCGGATATCCCGGCGCATCCGCATGCTCGTGAAGCGCATCCTGAATGAGCGCGGGAGTGGGATCAACCGGAGTTCCAATCGACAGATCGCACACTCCACGGGGATGCTCAGCTGCCCGTTTACGGTAAGGGGTGAGCTGATCCCAAGGGAATGAGGGCAGATCGAGTGGGCGCGGAAGGACGCTCATGTGTTTCCTTACTTGTCCCAATCCTCATTCTGCGGAGGAAGCTCGCTGATCCACGGAACATCGAAGGACTGAGGACCGGTCTTCTGAGCACCACCCGGGCTTCCCAGATCAACGAAGAAATCGGCGTTGGCCTGCAGGTAATCGGACCATTCGCCGGGGAGGTCATCCTCGTAGAAGATTGCTTCGGTCGGGCAGACCGGTTCGCACGCACCGCAGTCCACACACTCATCGGGGTGGATGTACAGGGTACGCTCACCCTCGTATGCAGTCGACGGGGCACTCATCAACGCAGGCCCGGTCCTTCACATCAACACAGGGCTGGGCAATGACGTAAGTCATTAATTCCTCCTTGGACTGGGTTAGACAACCACTTCATTCTATTATCGCCAACATGAAGAACCACGCGAACGAGCAGCCTTCTTCCCCCGAAAATAGCGAGAAGATAGGTCCTGCGGAGCATCTCCTAGCCGAAGCTTTTACGCGACAAGGACCGCACGCAATTCCCAATCTTCCGTGGATGCAATTGGGAGTGGGCTCTCGCGTGGTCGTCCGCTATCGTCTAGACGATGGTCTACACGATGCACTGGGAACGCTCATCGAAGCTGCCCCAACCCACGTGGTCATCGAGACCCGGCGCGGCCAAGTTCGCGTCGATGCGCGAACCATGGTCACCGGGAAGCGCGTCCCTCCCCCGCCGCAGATCTAATCTGAGCTTCAGTTGGCTTTGAAGGCCGATTAGGGCGAAGGGGACTTAGTCCTTGTTCTGACGACGCTCGCGAGCGGCAATCTTGAAGCGCTCCTGGGCGTCCAAGACGACCTTACGCACGCGAACGGCCTCGGGAGTCACTTCAACGCACTCGTCGTTAGCCGCAAACTCCAGGGACTCTTCCAAGGTGAGTTTGCGAGAAGGCGTCAAGGACTCGTAGACATCAGCGGTCGCGCTACGGGTGTTGGTTTGTTTCTTTTCACGGCAGATATTGACATCCATATCCTCGCCGCGAGGATTCTCACCAACAACCTGGCCTTCATAGACCTCCGAACCCGGCTCGACAATGAAAGAGCCGCGCTCTTGAAGTTTCTTCATCTATTAGGGAGTCGCCTGGCCCGCGCGGTCGGCAACAAGAGAGCCGGTCAAGCGTTGCTCAATTGCACCCTGCCACGGAGCATAGCCTTCGGCGATCGACGAGGCGATACCTGTACCGCGGGTCTCGGTGAGGAAACGCGTACGGAAGCCAATCAGGCCTCGGGCGGGAACAACAAATTCCAAGCGAATCCAGCCCGAACCGTGGTTCGCCATGGTCTCCATGCGGCCCTTGCGCTGAGCCATCAGCTGGGTGACCGAGCCGAGGTATTCCTCGGGGATATCAATGGTCATACGTTCCATGGGCTCACTGCGCACGCCGTCGATGGTCTTGGTGACAACCTGCGGCTTACCAACGGTGAGTTCAAAACCTTCACGGCGCATCTGCTCAACAAGAATTGCCAGAGCGAGTTCACCACGTCCCTGAACTTCCCATGCGTCGGGACGTTCGGTGGGCAGAACTCGAATGGAAACATTACCGATGAGTTCGCGATCCAAGCGGTCCTTCACCTGACGCGCGGTCACCTTTGCGCCCTTGACTCGTCCAGCCATGGGAGAGGTGTTAATACCGATCGTCATCGAGATCGCGGGATCATCAACGGTGATCAAGGGCAAGGGGCGAGGATCATCGAGATCAACCAGAGACTCACCGATAGTGATG
>CALIEP010000307.1 GCA_938022345.1 uncultured Actinomyces sp. | reverse complement strand
CGGAAAGCAGGCGAATGTGTATTGGTACGAGATTTACGAGATCGTGCGCGCCACCCTCGCGCGTGGCGTGAGGATCATCCTTCAAGCTGGGATTCGTCAGTGGCCTTAGATATGTGTAGCCATGAACCTCGGCGTTCTTCTTGACGGTAGATATATCCACGGCTGATCGGAACAGCCCGACATGGCGTGGGCTTCCTTCGCCCACGCACGCCAGTAACAAGCTCGGCAAACGAATTCACCGGCTTGCAACCGGTCAAGAACATATTCCCCTTTAAAGCCTCCATTAGCCATCCGAGGCTAGCAACACTAAGAAATCCTCTCCTCACGACAAACAGCATCCCTGTCCACCTTCGGGGAATGAAAAGTCCAGCCTTCGCCAAACGCCCGGTGTAGCAGGAAACTCGCTCCTGCCAGCGTCAGAGCACATCCCAATCCCGTGTAGAAGAATGCGAAGAAGCAGGTAGGGATGAGGCCGCTTAAGCGCAGTCCGAAGCCGAAGGACATCATGAAGGCCATGATCAGGTAGCCCTTGAGGTCCAAGAAGCGCAGGAAATTCAGGCGCTCTACCTCTAGGCCTCGGATCCTCTGGGCGTTCTTCAGGACGATTGTGCCGAACATCGCGTGGAAGGCAAAGAAAGCAGCAATAGCACCAACACCAATTGCGACGAGGACGCCAACGGCCGCACCGTTCATCTCAACGGCCGAACGCACACCAATCAGTGCGACGTTCATACCCGCCAGCAGCCAAACAACTCCGGCCACGGTAATCAGGTTTTCTTTCTTCATTTTGAGCAGTGCCATCAGCAATCTTTCTTTTCAATCGTGGCCGCAGCTACGCTTCCAAAATCAGCACTCTTAGCCACGGCCTCGTACAAGCTGGCATCAAGAAGGGAAAAGAGGGGCTCGCAATCGGAGCCCTCCATAAGCGAAGTAAAGATCGTCCCCAGAATAAAAGGACAGAGTTTCTCGGGGCTCAGGGCGCCAACTAACCGTGAGCGCACGACCGCCGGATCCCCTTCCAACACACGCTGGAGCCTCTGTTCCATGTGGGCCAGCATCGGGCCGCGCGCGGCCTCCAAGGCCTCGTGCTCGCTGTGGGGAAGACGGCGCATCTCAGCAAACCAATCGACGTCCATCTGCGCCAAAGCATCGCCCAAAGCACCACGCAGTTTCCGCACGTAGTCAGTGAAACTCTCGCGCCCGTCAACCTTGCAACACTCCTCGAAGAGCGCCTGACCGAAGAATCGAGTGAATACTGCGGCCGTCAGGTCCGCTTTTGTTGGGAAGTACATGTAGACCGAGCCGACGGCGATTCCGCAGGCCGTGGCCAGTTTTCGCACAGAGAGTGCAGAGATTCCTTCGCGCGCAGCAATCGAGTATGCCTGCTCGATCAGCTTGTCTTTATCAATGACCTGCTTGGGCACAGAAATCCTCCTCTCGCCGGTTTCGCTCTATAATGAACAGTGTTCAGTATAGACATATCCCATCCCCAACACGTCAGGCGAGGAACCCACAAGTGAGTACTCTCGACCACAAAGAGCGCATCATCCAAGCCGCCTACACAATCGGCGCCAGGGGCGGCCTTGCCGCGATCTCCGCCCGAGCGGTCGCCGAGGACGCGGGAGTTTCCGTCGGATACCTCTACAAAGTCTTCCCCTCCAAGAGCGACATCACGGTCGCCGCCGCGCGACGCTACTTTGAGTTCTCACTCTCGCAAGAACTGTGCCGAATCGACGACAATGAGTCCTTCGTGGAGTTTTGCCGCAGACTCTGGGAGCAGACGAAAGCAGCCTTTGTATCCTTTCACCACGAGTGGCTCCGCGACCACGAAGAGCTACCCAAACAGGACCTTTTAGCCGCGCACGAGGCCATGGGGTCCGTCCTCGCACACGCGCGCGCTCAGCTCGAAAGCGTCCTCGAGCAGGACACGCGCATTAACTGGGCGCTACTCCCCCAAGGAACTGCAGCTTCGGCAATCGCAGAATTCACCATGCGATCACTGCTCACCTCCCTTGAGAAGGGGGACGAGGACTGCGAACTTTTGCTGACTTTCCTTGAGCGAGGACTCTACAACGCGAAGTAAAAGCCTCGCGTGAACATCAGGGGATTGTTGTTCACGCACGCGTTCCTAGCATGGATTGCAGATCCATCAATCAACGGAACGGGACAACCATGATCGCAATCGCCTCTACGGCTATCACTCTGGCACTTGTTTTCTACACGATCGGCGTCTTTGCCGAGCGTCGAGCGGGCACGCTCAAGCTCGGACACATCATCTTCTTCTACATGGGCCTGGTCTTTGACACCGCGGGAACTGCTGTCATGTCTGTAATCGCGCGAGGCAACTCGGCGAATCTTGCGCACGCCACCACCGGATTGCTCGCGATCATCCTCATGATCATCCATGCCGCGTGGGCAACCATCGCCTACGCGAAGAAGAACCCCGAAACGCTTTCACGCTTCCACCGCCTGAGCATTGGCGTATGGCTGGTGTGGCTCGTGCCCTACGTATGCGGGATGCTCATGGGAATTCCGGCGCTCAAGCTCGACTCGAATGTCGCCTTTGCAAGCGCGATCGCCACTTCTGTTGTCGCTGGGCTACTGATCTTTGGGGCCGAAGCCAAGCGCCTGCGCCGATAACGCCCTAACGCAAACTAGCATTAGACCCAGGTTTACAAGCGCGTTCAAGGAAGGCCGCTATGGATATGGGTCAATTCGCTTGGGTTGAGTTCTACGAGGAGCTCGCCAGTACCCTGCTCAAATACGCGAACAATCGACAGGCACTACTCGGGCACCTGTCGAATGCCTATGCCCAAGCAGGGATTCCCTTGCCGACGATCGACCGCACAAGCACTCCCGAAGACATCGACCCCTTCACCGTGTTCGGCCTCTATACACTAGGAATCACCAACGAAAAACGCGTCGTAGTTCTTGACGCATTGGCACAGGAATTTGGCATCACTGCAACACGGCCGGTCACATTCAACGGAGTCCCCGGAATCAACAACCTCGCGGCAGCATTTAACGCCTTCGATAGCGAAACTCGCACGCAGGATATTGAAAACCTCTGGCGCGTCTTTAAAGCCGGGATCGCGCTGGCCGACAACGATTCTCCGGATAATCGCGCTGATTTTACGGTCGCTTTTGACACGACACTGGGCCAGCGTGGTTTAGGACAGAAACTCACGACAGGACTGTATTGGATTCGACCACGGTTCTTCATCAATCTGGACAGCCGTAACCGTTGGTTTCTGCACTCCCAAGGAGCCTGCGGGACAGAGGTCGCAAACCTTGTTCCTCCCGAGAAAGAAAAAGAACTCATTACAGGCGCTACATACTTAAATATCCGCGATCTAGTTGCTTCCACATGCGAAAGCGCAAAACACCCATTCACTTCATTCCCTGAGATCGCCCATGCAGCATTTACTGAAGCTAAAAAAGTGAATGCAGAGCGTAAAGAACAAAAGACACTTCAGGAGGCCGAGCCCTCCGACAACTCACTCGGCGACGCTGATGTTGAAACGACTCACTACTGGCTCTACGCGCCAGGCAGGGGCGCGAGCATGTGGGAAGACTTCTACAGCCAGGGAGTGATGGGACTTGCCTGGGAAGAAGCTGGCGACCTTTCCGCGTACGCAAGCAAAGAAGCGATCCGCCTCGCGCTGGTCGACTCAAGCAGCGGAACGACCAACCCTCGCAACGACGCCCACGCGCTCTGGCAGTTCGCCAACGACCTCAAGCCCGGCGACGTCGTTTTCGTGAAAGGAGGCCGAGGGAAGATCCTCGGGCGCGGCCTCGTTACCGGAGACTACGAATACGACGAGGCCCAGGGGCACTTCCCCAACCTCCGCAGCGTTGAGTGGACACACAAGGGCGAGTGGGCAATTGATCGCATACTCCCAACGAAAACGCTGACTGACATCACGGATGACACCACGCTTGTCGCAGCCATTGAGACTCTTATCGAGGTCGAGGCCGATGAGGTCATCGACGACCAGCCTGCGATCGAATACCCCACATACAACAGGGAAGATTTCCTCTCGGAAGTTTTCATGTCCGAACAGCAATACGACACTCTCACCGGGCTACTTCGCGCGAAGAAGAACGTCATCTTGCAGGGCGCACCCGGCGTCGGCAAGACCTTCGCAGCAAAACGACTCGCGTATTCGATCATGGGCACAAAAGACGCCGAACGCGTCATGATGGTGCAATTCCACCAAAGCTACTCCTACGAAGACTTCATCGAGGGCTACCGCCCCTGCGCAGACGGTTTCGAGCTTTCCAAAGGCGCGTTCTACACATTCTGTAAGGAGGCAGCCGAGGACAACGAGCGCGATTATTTCTTCATCATCGACGAGATCAACCGCGGAAATCTTTCAAAGATTTTCGGCGAGCTCTTCATGCTTATCGAAAACGATAAGCGCGGTGAGAAGAACAAACTCCAACTGCTTTATTCGCGCGAGCGTTTCTGCGTACCAAGCAATGTGTACCTGATTGGCTTGATGAACACGGCGGACCGTTCCCTTGCTCTGCTGGACTATGCACTGCGTCGCCGATTTGCTTTCTTTACCCTCAAGCCGGGCTTTTCTTCCGCTGGTTTCACGCGCTATCGCGAGGCCGTGGGCAGT
>CALIEP010000306.1 GCA_938022345.1 uncultured Actinomyces sp. | reverse complement strand
TGGTTCGTGTCGTAGATCGATATGAATACCGAATCACTAACTATCTCGTGTTAGTCGATAAGGCTAGGCTACCGTTGAGAAGCTAGCTTTACGTTGCATAGCGGACAATTGTTATAGATCCGTTACACAAACAATGAATTCGATGGTCAGCGGATTCATCCGCGCACCGAATTCGGGGCGCGCATCCGGGCCACACGAGCGAGTCCCGATGCCATCTTGAATGGCATCAAGCCAAACAAAAGTCCGATTCGAATGCGGCAAATCTTCCCAGTGACCCGCCAGGGCAAGCTCTCGCTCATTCCACGGCGAGGCACTCCACCCCACCTTGCTTCGAGGAACGATCGTGAACGCGCAGTCTTCCCCACGCAGCTCAAGAACCTTCAGTCCCGGTCGGTGCCCACCTTCTTGAGGCTTGACGCCCACATCCCATAGATCGTCAAGTTCAGCGCACCCAAAACCATCTGGATTGACGCCGGACATATCCGCATAAGCGATATCCGTCTCCCCCACCCACGAGGCCGTCCACCGCGTTCCCGGGATGCACAGACGAACCCCTGCGCGAGGGATGCGCTCTGGCCAGTGCCCATAGGGAGTCATTTCGACCTTGACGACGAGGCAACTTCCCGGCAGCGCAGCACCCGCAGATGCACCTGCGGCTTTTCCGTCTACGGGAGTAAAACTCCAACGAGCCTCAAGCCCAAACTGCGCGGCCGGCGGCGCCCAGCGTTCAATCAGCACCTGCGTTCCGCTCTCACGGGCGCTTCCATGCCATGTTCGGCGCAGGAGATGCAAACGTGCCATTTCCCATCGTTGAGCGTGAGAGACTCCCCATTGCCCGGTCCCTGTTCCCAGTGGACCCAGATCGTCAGAGGAAATCCCCCAATAATCGACGGGACCGCGACCTCGATCATTGTCTGTTGGCGCACGGTAAACGCTGATCTCCGTCGCGATCGGAAGCTCGCCCACGGACTCTATGCGTCCACGATCGTCAAACACGGCGCTGCACTCGGCCTCGTTAGAGGAGAGACGGGAAGAAACTGCGCGAGCCAAACCACGCAAGCGCTCCTCGGCCTCGCCACCCGATTTTTGCAAGCGATCGTGAAGGATCGGTGCCTCAGGTGCGAGCGCGCGAATCCATGCCCAAGTACCCGCATAGGGACGCGAAAGCGCATCAACCAAGCCGTCGCAAACGAAATTTCCGTCGTGCACTTCCTCTCCGAAATCACCGCCGTAGGCAAGAGCACGACGCCCATCAGGAAGGGTGCGCCACAGTGCGTGGTCACGCCACTCCCACACGAAGCCTCCAGCATGGCGAGGATGGCTCATCTGCTCGGCATAAGCGGCCGCTCCACCGGGGCCGGTCCCCATCGCGTGGAGGTACTCACACATGATGTAGGGAGCGCTGCGGATACGTTCTTTCGCAGCGTCATCCACAGCCGCACTTGCATGGCTTGGGACAGCAACAGGGGCATGCAGATCCGTGTCATCAAGCACTGCGGCGACTTCTTCAAGCGTCGGATACATCCGCGAGTAGATATCGACGTACTCCATGGCATGGTCGCCCTCGTAGTGGACGAGGGCGCATCCATGGGTGCGTTCGTGGAGCCAACGCGCGGCCCCTGCCAAGTTACGTCCCGTTCCGGATTCGTTCCCCAGACTCCAACAGAAAATGCTGGCGTGATTCTTGTCGCGTTCAAATGCGCGTTCGGTGCGGTCGAGGTAGGAGGCTTCCCACCGCGGATCATCGGAGGGATTATCGATCCACGTACGATTCCCCTCAAAACCGTGGGTTTCAATGTCCCCCTAAAGCATGACCCACAGCCCAATTTCATCGGCCAGATCAAGAAGGCGCGGGTGAGGCGGGTAATGGGAGGTTAGG
>CALIEP010000305.1 GCA_938022345.1 uncultured Actinomyces sp. | reverse complement strand
ATCTATCGCATAAACCTGTGCACTGTCAGCACTGTTTGCGCTTGCACTTACCCCTACAACACACGCAGATTCTTCTTCCGCTTCACCATCCCCCTCCCCGTCGGTCAGCACCGCGGCCAGCGAGGCGACGCCATCAACTTCCCCCACGGCCTCGGCACACGCCACCCCTTACGAGGCCGCGCCCACCGCAACCGCAACTACTTCAGCCCCGACGCCGCTGTCCCCTGCTGACGCAATTCGCCAGCGCTGGCAGGACATGGGCGGAGAAAACGGAGTACTTGGCACTGCCGCCTCTGAACTAGTTCCCCTGCGCGACGGCGCTTTCATTCAGTTCTACCGCGGCGGCCAAATCTACTGGACCGCTCAGTATGGTGCCCACGCCTCGCACGACGGAATCCACGGAGCCTACAGCGCACAAAAGTGGGAAAACGGCCCCCTTGGTTTCCCAACCTCTGACGAAGAGAACCAGACGATCGCGGGGATTCGCGGCGCGCTCCAAACCTATGAAAACGGTGAAATTCGTTGGAGCGCCCGAGGCGGAGCCCACCCCATCTGGGGCAAAATTCTCGAACGCTACAAAACCGCAGAAACAGAAGGCCGCTCGCTGGGCTGGCCTCTGAGCGATGAGATGAAAGACGCCGCGGACGGCGGGGCATACCAACACTTCACCGGCGGCTCGATTTACTACCACCCGCGCACTGGTGCTCACAGGGTGACTGGCGGTATCCGTAACCTGTGGGAAGCTCAGGGCTGGGAACGCGGTCAGATGGGCTACCCGACGGGTGAAGAAACCGCTACGGCGAATGGTGGTGTCTATCAGACTTTCCAAGGCGGAACCGCATACTGGCACCCCCAGGCTGGCAGCTATTACGTGCACGGTGCGATGCTTGGAGCATACGGGCGCGCTGGATATGAATGGGGACGCTACGGCTACCCGCTGAGCAATGAAACCCCTTCTGCAAACTGTGGCGTCTACCAAATTTTCCAAGGCGGAACCGCATACTGGCACCCCGGCTCGGATTCCTATTTCGTCCACGACGCAATCATGGGGACCTACGGTTTCTACAACTGGGAGCGCGGAGAGCTTGGCTATCCCTCCTCAGATGAAACGCCTTCCGCGAACGGCGGCGTCTACCAAATTTTCCAAGGCGGAACCACATACTGGTCGCCGCGCTCTGGTTCTCACGCTGTTCCCCTGGATTTGCTTGCCGAATACGGCAATCACGGTTATGAGCGCGGGCATCTGGGATACCCAACCTCCGAACCCTACTGGGACGGAAACCGTCACAAGCAGAACTTCGAACACGGAGTTCTAGAGAAGACCAATGACTTCAATGTCACGTGGGCCGGGCAGCCTAATAACTATTTCTGCGGTCCGACCAGCGGATGGATGATCCTCAACGCGATCGGCGCGCACCACTCCGCACAGGGAACGCCACTGAGCATCAATGCCGTCGCGAGCCGCGAGTACATGAACACCGTGGGATACGGCTACACGAGCTTCCACGATCGTCGTTTCGAATACGGAATGAACCGTTGGCTGGGGCGCGATGCCTATACAACGATTCACACTCCTTCGGTCGAGCAGGTTCGCGATTCCGTGAAGTCCTCCTTCTCCAAGGGATTGCCGACCGCCGTTGATGCTCAAGAACGCCGAGGCGGCCCCCACTACAACGGTCACCCGAACTCGACCTTCTCCCACATCATGGTTGTCACCTCATACGACGCCAACACTGACTCCCTGCGAATTGCCGACCCGGGCGTCCACTACCTCTGGGGCGGCGAGGAACAGTTCTGGTACCACCTCCCCTCCTTCACTCAGAATTTCCTCCAAACTGAGGTTGAGCGTGACGGACGCGAGCACATTGGCATCTACAGTGCCCGCTAAGTCGGTGTTTTCCCTTCATCGCCGAGGCCGCACCCCCCTGCGTTGCTTTGCTTTCCTCAGCGCTTGTGTTCTTCTCGCCCTTGGCGGCTGCGCAAGCGGAGGGAGCGGGGATTCTTCGGCCTCGGCGAGCACAAGTGTGTCGCCTCGTCAGATGGATGGTATCTTCGAGCCTCTCGTTGCGCAGTCCGCGCTGGAGGATCCGCACGAGCGTGTGTGCACAGATCTCTCTCTTCCTTTTGATCTTGTCGCGATGCACGCGAGCGATCAGCCATGCGAATTGTCTCCATCGGGACAAAGTCAGGGAGCTTCCGTAGAAGAGAAATGGACATTGGGCGGGGATTTCCGGCAAATTCCTTCTCTTCCCATCGATGGCTCCCAGGTTTTTGGGTCCTCAACACATGACCCGAGCGATCTGTACTCCTACAAGCCAGCGATTCTTTCCCCACAAGGGACACGCGAGCTCTCGCCGGATTTACTTCGAGAAGACGGCAACTACGTTGAACCCCTCGACGGGACGCAAAGCGGTCCGTGGATTACTTTCCTCGGACGTCAAGTTTCTTCGTCCTCAACCGGAGACCACCAAGAGGACAATGTCTTTGCCCCGTGGACGATTTACTCCTGGAATATGGACGAGCAACGTCTGCATACCGTGATGACGTGGTCGGATCTTCCCGCTCATAGCCCCCGGAGCTCAGGTGAGCTGCCTCCTGTCAGCGATGGGACACATGCGTTTTACGGCGCAAAGGTTTCAACTGATCACGGAGATTACTCGTTCATCGTCACCCAGGGCCTCGACGATTCAAAGCGCTATGATAAACCTCAGGTTCTTCTCTTTGGCGCTTATCCCGCGACTTCTGAGCAGGGGCTCAGCGCGGTCGCCACTCCAAAGGATTCACCGCTCCCCTCTCGCGTTGTCACGCTCAGCGGCACGGATTTCTCAGCGGTCACCACCCGCTTTGATGTGAAATCACAGGAGTATCGAATCAACGGGCTCTATGCGGCAGGACATCACCATGCGGTCCTCGTTAGTCCATCAACGACGTCTTCCGCGGCCTCGTCCTACCTCGGAGTCTGGGACAGTAGGTCCACTGACTATCCCACGCAGTGGATCAGGGTTGATTCCCGAACTCCCTGGGTGTCCATCGGTGAAGAAGCAATCGTGTGGGGTGCGGGATCTCAGGCGAATAACGCGCAGATGTACCTGCGTTCATGGGAAAGCGGCCAGATAACACGCCTGGGAGAAACTCCCGGCTACTCACGCCCCGTTGTCGCCTCGCGGGGACGAGCAGTCCTTATTCCTTCCCTTACCGCCACTGGTGCCGTTGAGTGGAAACTTGGAGAATTCGCCGGAAAATAGCGCGCCCTTTCTTCAAGTAACGATATGATAAACGCGATGAGTACTCCACAATCACGCATTGCGCGACCGATTGCTCACTCGGCAACGCTCCCATTTAAGAGCGGTGCGGCACGAGTGGTTTCACTGGTTGCTTTTACCTGTGTTCTGTTGCTGGTGTGGACAATGTTTTTTGTCTATCACAGCTTTGGTAGCCAGCTTTCGGCAAACAGCATCAACACGAATGGTCTTGGAAATGCGAACTCAACCGAGTCCGCAGCACCCTCGGACTCTTTTGAAGGTCGCGCAGTTAATATCTTGATTTCAGGTATTGATTCACGACAGAACCAAGGCGATGACGCCAATGGTGATCCCGATGAGCTGACGTCGATTCACTCTGATACGACCATGTTCATGCATATTTCTGCAGACCGTACGCGAATCCAGGTCGTCTCTATCCCCCGAGATCTCATTACCGATATTCCCTCGTGTCGCCGCTCTGATGGCACAGTTTCTTCCGCCTACACAGGAATGTTTAATTCCGCGTTTTCAACGGGCTCGAACGACACCGATATCGCGGGTGGGATTGCCTGTACCGAGGCCACAGTTGAGCAACTGACCGGAACGAAGGTTGATGGCTTTGTCGTCGTCGACTTCCACGGTTTCCGCGGCTTGATTGATGCTCTTGGAGGAGTCTGGTTCGATATCCCCGAAGATATCGATGACTCCAAGTCAGACCTTCACGTGCAAGCAGGATGCCAGAAGCTTGATGGCAAGACCGCACTTGCCTACGCGCGCACACGCTACGCCGTTGGCGATGGCTCCGACCTCGGTCGTATCTCCAACCAGCAGAAGCTTGTCGCGGCAATTATGCGCGAGTTGATGGCGAAGAACTTCGTTTCCGATCTTCCCTCACTTCTCTCCTTCACGAAGCAGGGGCTTTCAGCTCTACAGCCTTCGCAGAACCTGTCAAACATCAACACCGACGTGGGCCTGATGCTCTCACTCACCTCGGTCAATCGTTCGAATATCCAGTTCATCACCTCACCGAACAAGTATTCGCCGGTTGACCCAAACCGAGTCATCAACCTGTAGCCTCAATTCAGCCAGGTGTGGGAAGCAATCCGCAAGGACCAGCCCTTCCCCGCGACAATTGAGTTCACGAATGGCAGCGGTGAAGACGGAAAGACGAATGCTCCCGCTCAGGATCCTTCGGCCTCGCCTTCCTCATCACAAAGTGCATCTGCTTCCGCAACGCCCAGCGCGAGCGCGTCGCAATCTCCAAGCGCCACGCCGACTCAAAAGCCCTGTACCCCGGAGAAGTGATGACTCAACCGCCTTCATTCCAACATGATCCTTCACGTCGGCGGCCTCGTCTTTCAGAGGTTGCCAACGCTGGTG
>CALIEP010000304.1 GCA_938022345.1 uncultured Actinomyces sp. | reverse complement strand
AAATCATCATCGAAGCGGCAATACCGCCGAGCATCAGCAGGGTAATTCCTGAATTGCGCGACTTAGGACGCTTAAAGTTCGGGACGCCGTTTGAAATGGCTTCGACACCCGTTAAAGCCGCACAGCCAGAAGAAAAAGCGCGCATCAGCAAGAAAACCCCACCCAAACCGGTGAGCCCATCGAGATGTGAACTTGCTGCGTGGATGTCGTAAGCAGCGCTATCAGCCATGGGAAGATTCCCCATGAACAGTCGCACAAAGCCGACAATGATCATCACTGCAATAGCAATCATGTAGGCATAGGTTGGGATCGCAAACGCTGTCCCCGCTTCTCGCGTTCCTCGCAGGTTGACCAAAGTGAGGAAAATAATCAGTCCAACTGCAATAGGGACTTCTGAACCGCGCAGGCCTGGGAAGATCGTGGTCAGGTAGTTTGCGCCAGAAGAGATTGACACCGCAACTGTCAATACGTAATCGACGAGAAGTGCCGAGGCCACAAGAAGTCCCCAACTGGGGCCAAGATTCGTTGTGACAACCTCGTAGTCGCCGCCACCTGAAGGGTAGGCGTGAACGGTTTGCCGATAAGACAAAACAACGACAGCCAAAACGCAGGCAACAACGACACCGACCCACACCGACTTGATGAGAGCAAGAGAGCCTGCCAATGCAAGGGTGAGGAGAATTTCATCCGGTGCGTAAGCCACAGACGACAGCGCATCAGAAGCGTAGATCGGAAGAGCAAGTCTCTTTGGCAGAAGTTGCCGGGCCGCAGCCTTGGAACGAATAGGACGTCCGATTAAAACGCGTTTTGCAGACTCAACGAATGATGACACCTCTTAAGCGTATCCTCTGGATGACAGAGCGTCACTTTTGGACGCGTACAGAGCAACTTTTGAGTCAAACAGATGCCATAACCGCTTTGAGCGAGTAGCGTTGAAGTGTGCACTTTGTAATTATGTGATGCGGCCGAGTCGGCGCCAGTCTTGCTACTATTTTGGACGCGCAAGGACACTCCGTCGCAGTCATTGACTCTGATTCCAAGGCTTTTCAACGCCTTCCTCAGGACTTTTCTGGCCGCCGAGTCACTGGACTCGGTATGGATCGCGATGCCTTAAAACAAGCGGGAATTAAAGATGCCTACGCTTTCGCTGCGGTATCGAATGGCGATAATTCGAACATTATTGCCGCCCGTGTTGCGCGCGAGACTTTCCATGTCGAGCGCGTTGTTGCTCGAATCTACGACCCAGAACGAGCCTTCGTATACGAACGTCTGGGAATTCCCACGGTTGCCACAGTCAAACGAACGACGGAATCGGTACTTCGCCGTCTGATGCCACCTGATGCCGCAGTGACATGGACGCACCCTTCTGGATTGGTTTCTTTGGTCACCGCCACTCCAATCGCTGATTGGTACGGACTTTCTTTCCCCACAGTCGAGAACTTAACGGGCGAGCGGATTGCCTTCGTCTCCCGCTTAGGAACGATTCTTCCCGCCCGCCCAGAGCTGGTTATTCAGGAACATGACCAGTTGTATTTCGCAATTTCTGGTGAAGATCCGCTCCCCCTGCGTGACATCTTGACACGCGCACCACGCCTTGAGGACTAAGAGATGAAGATTGTTATCGCCGGCGCCGGTTCCGTGGGACGCTCGGTCGCCCTTGAACTACTCGATCACGGTCACGACGTGACATTAATCGATAAAAAACCCGACCAGCTGCGTGTCGCTTCAGTGGCTGACGCCGAATGGATTCTTGCCGATGCTTGCTCCCCCGAAGCGCTTTCGGAAGCGGGCGTGCGTGATGCTGATGTCGTCTTGGCAGCAACAGGAGATGACAAAGCAAATTTGGTGATTTCACTTCTTGCGAAGACTGAGTTTGCTGTCCCACGTGTTGTTGCACGACAAAACAATCCAAAGAACGAATGGCTATTCGACGCCTCTTGGGGAGTGGACGTTCCCGTATCGACACCACGAATTATGACTGCTTTGGTCGAGGAAGCGATCTCTGTCGGTACCCCGGTGAAACTCTTCGCCTTCAACTCTGCACAGTCTGCAATGTATGCCTTCGTCTTGCCAGACGACTCACCAATCATTGGCAGGAGCATTGGCGACGTCGCATTCCCGCCGCGTGTTGTCTTGAGCGCGCTTTTGCGTGATGATGCGCCTTTTGCACCTCAGGCGGATGATTCCTATCAGGCTGGTGATGAACTCGTCCTGCTGATTTCAGATCGCGGAGGTCACGTTCTCAACGCGCTGAACCGCATGCTGACGCAGGAAGTAGAAGCCGAGGCCTAGAGATACGAGCTAGTCCTCTTCAGGATCCTGCGCAGATTCGGAACGCGCATGATGCAGCCGAAAATCATCCTTTAAGAGCCACCAGGTCAGCCAGGCAACAGGAATAAAAAGCGGGATTCCCAACGCGATCTTCATTGCTGAAAGCCACGCGACTTGTTCGCTCAGCCACAGGGGCACTTGAACAGCCAAGCGAATGATAAAGACTGCAGACCATGCCAAGGTCAGCCACACGCATTTTACTGCGAGATCGCGCGCTTCTGACTCTTTCACCCAACGAATGGGACGCCCGGTTAAGAGTCCAAAAAGTATCGAAACTAGTGGCCACCCAATAACCAAACTGACCAGTAAGACCAATGCCCATGCTGCGTTCGTCACGATGCCCCAGGTGAAGAAGTTAATTCCCTTCCCCGAGACCAGTGCCCACACCAATGCAATCCCAACCCCAAGAAGCCCTGATAGAGATTGGACAATCGACTGCCGCTGGATGAGACGGATGATTGCAAATAGTACCGAGCACAACGCCGAGGCAATCGCGGACAGCAGCAGCGCACCACTGAGCACATAGAAGCCTAAGAATACGAGGCCGGGAACCACGGCCTCGGCAATACCACGTGCTCACCCAAGTACATCAGAGGCCGAAAATTCATCTTGGGCAAGCCACGCGTATCGGTTATTCGACATTGTCCTCTGCAATCAGACGATAGAGCGGGTTCGTCATCACTTTTACCCCATTGGTGACACCAATTGTTCCCTCGACTTCAAGGTGAACACCCGCATGCATACCGGGGATGTCACTGCGTCCAGGCCAGCGAAGGACAATTGTCCCTGTTCCGTCAAAGAGAGTGGCATCAATCAGCGGACGAATATTTTCCGGGTAGTAGGTAACCGACTGAATCGTCCCGAAGAGAACAGCTTTTTGGCGATCCTCAACGTCGGCGACGGCTAAACGCCCACGTTCTTCCCGGCTCTGTTTCTCATCGTTAGCGTCGATGTCTTCACGACTCAGTGAAAGCCTTTTCACTGCGCGGTCGATAAGCTTCTTAAACATTGGGAACTCGCGACGCGTTCTGATCGGGAAGATGAAGTGGCAACAGATCCAGTAGTGGTCGGGGTTCGTCGCCGCGTACGACAACAACGCGGTCGATGAGCTCCTCGAAGTCATCAGCTTCTTGGCCGCCCAATGCTGCAGGGCCGACCATGTCGATTCGCGCGAACCAACGGTCACCCTCACGTCCGATAATTCGGGTCCGCGTGGTGCCCTTCTTCCCATCGGGAAGCGTCACTGCCTCGTCAACTTCAAGCTCATCACCGTAGCGAGTGCGCTTTTCGCAAACTGTACTGCCGCCCTCT
>CALIEP010000303.1 GCA_938022345.1 uncultured Actinomyces sp. | reverse complement strand
CGCCGCCGCCTATGCGCGCACTCAGTTGCCCGTCGATGAGGACTTAGTCGCCGAGCAAATTGCCGAGGCATTGCCGGACTCTACCGAGAACAAGTAGTTTCGTCTTTGGCTGGCTTTAGATGGGCTAGTTGCGGGCTTGGTGAGCGTCGCTCAGTGCCCGCGCGCCTTCCTGAGCCTCCTGTGCGGAAGTAATTGTCCCCAAGGCGGCCTCGGCCTCCTCAAAGCGATGTGAGGCGGCAAGCCAACGTACCAACGTGAGCCGGCTTTGGGTGGACTGCAGCTCGTGGTCAAGACGTTCCGCGCGGGCGAGCCATTCGATGATGTCTTTGGAGGGAAGAAGATCTGCCCCTTTCGCGGCTTTCGCAAGGAGATTCAGGCGTGCCGAGGAAATCCCCTCCACATCACACACTTTGATTTCGATTGCCTCGCGCGCGGTGCTGGGGAGTGCCATCATCGGCTCTGCGTCCCCCTGTGCAGCCGATGCAAGTGCATCTTCGACCTCTCCAAGCAATTCAAACGAGGAAGAAGCGGTCAGTCCTTCGGTGCCAAACCATGTCTCAAGGAAATGCACTATCGAAGGTAACAGTAGCGTGTCTGAATCCTTGAGCTGAAGCACCAGTCGGGCAAGAGGATCTACCAGATCATAGTAGCTCCGACGTTGATCAAGGAGATCCGTAAAGAGAGTTGAAACCGGTTTGATCCATGCTCGTTCGCTGAGATCGCTGATGGCTTTGGCGACGGTGCGCTGCTCCGAGCCCACGCGCTCAGCAAGATCTTTCACGGGCAATGGGTGATTGGCTGCTACGAGTTCCGCCATGACGAGGCGCTGCAGAGGGGAGAGCTGAGCCAGTTGTTCCTGGTAATACGGGGTGAAAGCGTCAATCCGAGCGAGGAGCAGTGTGCTGAGGCCTTCAAAGTCAGCGGCGTCCAGAGTGCTGCCAAGCATTGCCCACACTCGTGGCACGCCGCCTGTGAGGTGAGTGATGGTGCGGATTTGAACCATCACATCAGGGCCTGATGCGTACTCAGCCAGTTAGGCGTTCTCTGCTTAATGCGCCAGAGTACTGAGCATTTCGCGTGCTTCTTCAGGAGTGAAAGGCTCGAGTCGAATCGTGTCGAAAAAGCCAAAGAAGGGCGAAGCGTGATCGCTCAGGCTGCGATCGAGGCGTGTGGTGCTTCCGATAATGAGAATGCCCGTTTCGGTTTGAAGCAAACTCCGCAGCTTCTGTTGCCCATCCTGTCCAAGTGCTTCGAAGATCTGACTAACGTTCTCCATGAAGACCACAATGGGGCCGTCGACGCGGATACTGCCGCGGAGTTGCGCCTCGAGGGAAATCTCGTCCGCGCTCTTCATCTCAGTGGGGGAGAACTGGTTGAGAATCGCGGCAAGAAGACGCGCGTATGAGGTGATCCTCCACGGAGTTTCGGGCAGACGCGCGATGCGCAAGGAAGTATTTCTTTGACCATCAGCAAGCTTGACACTGCG
>CALIEP010000302.1 GCA_938022345.1 uncultured Actinomyces sp. | reverse complement strand
CCTACCTGGCTGCAAACGTTTACTGAATGAGAACGTGGGGCTCTGTAACTCCTTACTTGGGAGAGTACAAGCTGTGGACCTCTCCCTCGGGAGTGACGGTTGCATTTATTGGTGCAATTGCTGGGGACGTGCCCTATAAGCTCAGCCCCGGAACCACTGCGGGTCTGACCTTCAACGATCCGATCGCCAAGATCAACACCCTGGCAAAGAAGCTCAAGCAGGATGGAACCGCACAGATCGTCATCGCCATGCTCGATGATGACGTGAAGAATAACTACCCGAAGATGAGCGCCGATGTTGACGGCCTCATGGGCGGTGACACGCACGTGCCTTACGAATTTGACCATGTCGATTCGCCGGTCACGCTCACCTCTGCAAATCCGCTTCTCGCGGGTGTGGCCTCGGTTCCTACACGGATAACCTGGGTCTGATCCAGATCTCCTACGACACGGCGACCGGAAAGGTCGTTAAGGCCGATACCAAGCTGATCCCCGCTGCAACCGTTTACCAGTGCGGTGAAGACCCCGAGACAAAGGCAGTCGTGACCCGTGCGCAGCAGGCCTCGGCAGTCGCCGGCGCTCAGGTTGTGGCACACGGCTACACCGAGAGCTTCCACCGCGGTATTTTCGAGGCTCCCGATGGAAGCATTGAGAAGGGCGGCAACCGCGGTATCGAGTCGACCCTGGGTAACCTGGCTGCTGACGCGATGCGCGAAACGATCCGCACACCCGATGGGAACCCCGTTGATATCGGCATGATCAATGCCGGTGGTCTGCGTGCGGATCTTGAACCCGGTAGCGATGGCAACATCACCTACAAGCAGAGCTACGATGTCATGCCCTTCTCAAATGAACTGGGATATGTAACTATCAAGGGCTCTGATGTGAAGGACGCTCTGGAAGAACAGTGGAAGACGAACCTGAACTCTCAGAACTCTCGCCCTATGCTCAAGCTTGGTCTGTCGAAGAATGTCCAGTACACCTACGATGCCTCTAAGCCCTACGGCGAGCGCATTACCTCGCTGCTGGTCAATGGTGCGCCCATTGATATGAATAAGGAGTACACGGTTGGGTCCGTTACCTTCTTGCTCGCAGGTGGTGACACCTTCCCGGCGCTGACCCGTGGCACGAAGACGGTTTTGGGTAACCTCGACCGCGATAAGTTCAACGAGTACCTGGGTGCACACAACGGCATTAAGGCCGCCACCCTCAAGCAGGCAATCGGCGTGACGCTCCCCAGCGATACGCTTACTCCCGATCAGGAATTCACTGTGCCATTGCGTGGCCTGTCCTTCTCCGAGGGCCCCGGAAAGACCCAGAATGTCAAGGTCTCCTTCGGGTCGGTTGTCGCCAGCGCAAGTGTCGATAACTCGCTGCGTGAATTGCATGCCTCTGACGAGGCCTCGGTCATCACGACCGATGGCGAAGGCCAGGCAACTTTGAAGGACTCGCTGCCGATGTCGGTGTGCGCTGCCAAGCCCGAAGGGGGAGTGCTCTCGCTTCCCGTCACCGTTGAGACCGACTTTGGCACCGTCGTTCCCGAGGCCTCGGGACTGACTGTTCAGGTCACCTGCCCGGTTGCGGCACAACAGCCCGGTGCTGCAGCAACGAACGCAAAGGGCGTCGCGGGCAAGAAGCTGGCACGTACCGGTTCCGAGGCCGCGCTGGTCGTTTTGGCTGCTCTCGGTATGGGT
>CALIEP010000301.1 GCA_938022345.1 uncultured Actinomyces sp. | reverse complement strand
AGGCCACAGCCGATGGAATTGTCGATGCGGAAGGGCGAGTTCGTATTCCCGCCTGCGCTTCAGCGGATCTGACTGTTCGACCGACCATTTCTGGTGGCGAGGTTGGCCAAGCCCGGAACATCTCGGTCGCCATTGAAAACCGTGCGGGAGTCGCCTGTTCGTTTGAGTTCGGGCACATTGATTTTAAGATCTCTAGTGGCGACGAAACGGTATATGACGGTTCGAAGTGCCAGCGTGATCGCGAGAGCGCGACCTTGCTCTTGATTCCCGGGGATACCTGGAATGGTGGTCTGACGTGGGATGGTGGGCTCTACTCGGGGTGCGATGCGAAGGACCGGAATTCCGATGGTGCGACCGATCCTGCTCCAGCTGGAACCTATCGTTTACAACTGCTGTTGAATGGCCAGACGGTCGGAGATGAACGGGTATTCACTCTGACTCAGCCGGTTCAGCCAACGACTGAAGCAACGCCCGAACCTTCGCAATCCAGTACTTCTGAAGCGACTAGCGCACCGCAGGGCGAAGAAGGCCATTAGAATTCTTCCCCACTGGGGTTAGAGGCAATGAGGGGTGTCCAGGCGTAGGGCTTTGAGGTGTAGCTTATAGCCGTCTGACCTGCTGACTACCAGCCGACAATTCCCGTGGCAGCCATTGAGAATTGGTTCTCAAGCGTTTCGCGGATGAGCTTTGCGCGGTAGGGGCCAATGCCTTCGATTTGCTGCAGATCCTCAACTGTCGCTTCACGCAGGTCCGCAAGGTTCTCCCAATGACTGGTGATGTCTTTGATGACGTTCCAGGGAAGACGAGGAACCAAGGAGAGGGCTCGCACGCCGCGCGGTTGGATGGTGCGGTCCAGATCGGTGGGATCATAAACGCCCAAGCCCAGTACGTTAGCGATAGCTGCAAGATCAACCAGACGATCGCTGGCAAGTTCCGAAAGGGCAGCTTCTGCGGTTGAGACCGCGGAGGCATCTCGGGTGTAGTCACGAAGTACCAGTGCGCGTTCGGAGCCTGAGCCGCGAACAAGGTCATCGACCTGTAGAGCCAAAAGGCGTCCTTCTGAACCGAGTTCTTCAAGGTATTCGTTGATCTCAGAGGTGATGCGACGGATCATTTCCATGCGCTGCATGACGGTTGCGACATCACGGACCGTTGCAGAATCACGCATTTCCAAGATCGTGAGAGTTTGAAGGACCTCATCCAGACGCTGGCTGTAGCGGTCCAAGGTGTCGACGGCCAGATTAGCGCGAGACAGCAGTGCTTCGGGTTCTTCAACGATG
>CALIEP010000300.1 GCA_938022345.1 uncultured Actinomyces sp. | reverse complement strand
GCCCCCCACAGATCAAAGTAACGATCAGTTAATCGCCAGAAGCCTTGATCAGAAGGCCGGGATCACCGAGCCATCCTTCCAGGTGTCTTCGATGTACTTCTTCACCTGGTCGGAGTGCAGGAGTTCGTCGAGCTTCTTCACGGCCTCGGCCTTATCACCTGAAACACTGGTCTTCCACACGAGGACGTTCACCGAGGGGTTATTCTCGGGGGATTCGACGGCCAGACCATCGCGAGAAGGCGCAAGGCCGCCTTCCTGTGCGAAATTACCGTTGATCACCGAATAGTCGGTCTCACCCAGGTTGCTCACCAGAACGGGGCCGTCAATTTCCTTGAAGTCAAAGTTCTTCAGCTTCTTAACGGTGTAAACATTAACGTCACCGCTGGCGGGGATCTCAACAAAACCGTTTGCAGCAAGAAGGCGAAGTGCGCGCTCCTGGTTGGTGACATCGGAGATCACGCCAATGATTCCACCCTTTTCAGGAAGCTCATCCAGAGACTTGTGCTTGGAGGAGTAGATAGCCAGGGGCTCGAGGTGGATGCCCTTACCGGGAGTGAAGTCGTAGTTGAACTGCTGCTTAGCCTTCTCCAAGTAGGGAACAGTCTGGTGGTAGGTGGCATCAACTTCACCCTGATCCAGCGCACGGTTGGGCAGATCGTAGTCGGTGAACTCCTTGATATTGATGTTGATTCCCGCGTCCTTTGCCAGGTTGTCCTGAATGTACTTGAGGATCTTCGCGTGAGGTGAGGGGCTGGCTGCGACGGTGATGGTGGTTGCACCGTTCGAGGAGGACGAAGAGCCCGTGGAACCGCTGGAGCAGGCCGAGAGGACCAGTGCTGCTGCAACGCCAAGACCGGCAAGAGTACGAAGAGAACGAGAGTGACGCATGAGAGTAATTCCTTAGATTGTCTATTTCCTACAAAGCGGGGGGCCTTGCTGACCCGGGATAATCCCGCGTATTTTTACCTAATTACCAAGCAGAGTTCGCGACCCGGCTGGTGGATGCTCAGCGGTGATCCACCAGCCGGCTGAGCATGTCGCCAATCATTTGAATTAACTGAACGATGATGATGATCGCAATGACCGAACAGATCATTGTGTCTGTCTGGAAGCGGTGGTACCCGTAGTAGATCGCCATCTTTCCGAGGCCACCGGCACCAACGACGCACGCCATTGCCGAGTAGCACACCCGGGTAATCGCCAAAACCGTCACGGACTGGATGATGCCGGGCAGGGCCTCGCGAACCAAAATGTTCCAACGGATCCGGCGGTTGGAAGCCCCAGCCATGAGCGCGGCCTCGACCTTACCGTTTTCGACGGAAAGCAGGTTGGTTTCCACCAGGCGAGCAAAGAACGGAATAGCACCGATGACAAAGGGGAAGGTCGCTCCCTGCCACGTGATTGCACTGCGCATGACGAATCTGGTCACCGGAAGCAGCACGATGATGAGGATGAGGAAGGGGAAAGAGCGGCCAACATTAACAATCAAACCAACGATCTGGTTGATGATCTTGTTAGGAGTGAGTCCCGTCTTCGAGGTCTGGACAAGAAGCAGACCCAAAGGAAGGCCGATGAGCACGGTAAAGAAGGTGCCGAATAAGACCATGAGCAGGGTCTCCCAGATTGCCGGGAGGAACTGCTGGGTGAGTGCGGGGTTGTCTCCCCACGTCGGGTCACCTTTACCCAGTGGAAGCAGCGTCAGGGCTGTTGAAAGAGCCGAAAGGTTCACAGCGACCTCACCTCCACATGCGCGCCCTGGGCGCGAAGCTGGTCAATAATCGAAGAACGCTTGGCTGCGGGGATCGCCAGAGCTAGGCGACCAACTTGGACAGAACCCATCGATTCGAAAGTCCCTGCGGTGACATCCGCACCAAGCTTTGCGGCAAGGTTGAGCATATTCGAGCCCGTGGGCACACCGGGATGCGAGGTGAAGATGACGTCCAGAAGAATGTTTCCGTCTTCCGAGGCCTGGGCTAGGGTATCGCCTTCCGCCGAGCTGCTCTGTGCAGCGATTTCACGCTCAGTCAGCTCGCGGTTGAAGTCAGTGACATCGAGTTCGTCGACGCTGGGCGCGGGAACCAATTCCTTTGCCAGAGGTGAACCCTGGTCGGCTAGGACTTCTTCGATTGTTCCGCTCTG
>CALIEP010000299.1 GCA_938022345.1 uncultured Actinomyces sp. | reverse complement strand
GTGGATCTGGGACTGCCTGATTCGCGAGGCTGCCGATGGAACCGATACCTACGAGCTCAACCGTAACCTCGTACTGAGCGAAGGAGCGAAGGCCGACTCCGTTCCTAACCTCGAAATTGAGAACGGTGAAATCGTCGGTGCTGGACATGCATCCGCAACTGGACGCTTTGATGATGAACAGCTCTTCTACCTGATGAGCCGTGGCATCGACGAAGCTGATGCACGTCGTTTGGTCGTTCGCGGATTCTTCGCCGAACTTATTGAACAAATCGGCGTTCCGCAGGTTCAAGAACACCTGATGAACGCAATTGAAAAGGAACTGGAACGCGCCGCTCTTGGCGCCTGAGGCTACACGACAGTAGGACGACAACTACAGTGCGGCGTCTAGCGCCGAAGAGGAGAAAAAATGTCGACTTTGACTATTAAAGACCTTCACGCATCCGTTGAGACCGCTGAGGGACCGAAGGAAATCCTGAAGGGCGTGAACCTGACCATTAATTCCGGTGAGATTCACGCAATCATGGGCCCCAACGGCTCGGGCAAGTCAACTCTTGCCTACGCTCTTGCAGGACACCCCGCCTACTAAATCACCAGTGGCGAGGCTTACCTCGATGACGCTTCAATTCTGGACATGAGCGTTGATGAGCGCGCGAAAGCTGGCCTTTTCCTGGCAATGCAGTACCCGGTTGAAGTTGCTGGTGTTTCGGTTTCGAACTTCCTGCGTACAGCAAAGACTGCGGTTGACTGTCATGCACCCCAGATTCGTCAGTGGGTGAAGGACGTGAACCAGGCAATGGAGAATCTGCGGATGGATCCTTCCTTCGCAGAACGCGACGTTAATGTTGGTTTCTCCGGTGGTGAGAAGAAGCGCCTTGAGATTCTCCAGATGGAGCTGCTCAAGCCTTCCTTCGCGATCCTTGATGAGACCGACTCTGGCCTGGATGTCGATGCTCTTCGCATCGTTTCTGAGGGCGTCAATCGCGTCCATGGCAATACCGGCTGCGGAGTTATGCTCATTACGCACTACACCCGCATTCTGCGCTACATCAAGCCCAGCCATGTTCATGTTTTCGTGAACGGCCAGGTTGCAGCCCAGGGTGGTCCTGAACTTGCTGATGAGCTGGAAGAGAACGGCTACGATTCCTACCTGGAGAAGTGAGCTTTCTCGGTGACTGAAGACTTTTCGCTTCAAGAGCTCTCGCGACTGCGTGCCGACTTTCCCATCCTTGGGAGGGTCGGCCGCGGCGGCAAGCCCATTGCCTATCTTGATTTCAGCGCGACTTCGCAAAAGCCTGTGCATGTCATCGATGCGATCAGTAATTTCTACCGCACGAGTAATGGCGCAGTACATCGTGGGACGCATCTGCTGGGTGATGAGTCGACTGCTGCCTTCGAAGAAGGACGCTCGGTTCTAGCTGATTTTATTGGCGGTCGAGCCAATGAGATCGTTTGGACAAAGAACGCGACAGAGGCAATTAATTTAGTTGCACTGGCAATGCGAAACGCATCGCAAGACAGTGCTGCAAAACCGTCTCCTGTCAAGCTTTCGGCGGGGGATAACATTGTTATTACCCGAGCAGAGCATCATGCAAACCTAGTTCCATGGCAGCAGCTCTGTGCTGCAACCGGGACGGAGCTTCGCTGGCTCGACCTTCATGAAGATGGCCGGATTGATTGTGAGACTCTTGGGGTAATCGATGAACACACGCGTCTGGTTGCCTTCACACATGTGTCGAATGTGACCGGTGCGGTTTCACCCGTTGAGCCGATCGTTTCGCGCGCACGCCAATGCGGCTCTCTTGTACTTCTTGATACCTGTCAGTCCAGCGCACATATGCAGGTCAATGTCAGGGAACTTGGAGTCGACTTTGCGGTCTTCTCATCGCATAAGATGCTGGGGCCAACCGGTATTGGAGCGCTGTGGGGGAGAAGCGAACTTCTTTCACTGATGCCGCCAGTTCTGACCGGTGGTTCGATGATCGAGGATGTCACCATGGAGTCCTCGACTTTCATGCCTGCCCCCGAGCGTTTTGAAGCCGGTAGCCAGCCGATCGCTCAGATCGTTGGCTGGAGTGCCGCTCTTCAATACCTCAGCGGTATCGGTATGGCACGCATTGCTGAGCACGAACGCATTCTGACTTACTACATGTTGGAAGGCATTTCCGGAATTGACGGTGTGCGCGTCTTGGGAACGGGAGCGGATAAAGAGCGGATCG
>CALIEP010000298.1 GCA_938022345.1 uncultured Actinomyces sp. | reverse complement strand
TCGAGAACATGTCCTACCTCCCCCAGCCTGACGGCTCCAAGTTGGAGATCTTCGGCCACGGTGGCGGGCAGTCTGTATCTGATCGCTTGAGCGCCCAGCTGGGCTATTCGGTTCCGCTTCTGGGACAGGTTCCGCTGGACATTTCACTGCGCGAAGGCGGAGATGCTGGCGATCCCGTTTCAACACACGAAGGTCCCGCTGCGCAGGTTCTCCAAGAGCTCGCGGGCTCACTCGCTCACGCCTCGCGCGGGCTTGCGGGACGCCCACTGGGCGTCGCTCCCCTGAACAAAACCATTTAATTCAAGGAATCGCCGCCACAATGGCGCGTAGTCATCAAGTTGACATGGGTTGTGCGTAACCTATGAGACATAGGTACACGAGCGCGGAGGAAAAGATGGCGTCAGATAAAGCCTTGAGTTGGGTTTTCGCAGAAGAATTCGTCGAGGAAAACGAGCTTCTTGCGCAAGCTCGCGAGGCTGCCACCGATTTGGGTGCTGATCCTGTCTCAACCGGAGTTGGTGCCGCCCTTCGTCTTCTGGCTGCAACCTGCGGCGCAAAAGCAGTTCTGGAGATTGGTACGGGTGCCGGTGTTTCTGGTCTCTGGCTGCTCCAAGGCATGTCTCCCGATGGAGTTTTGACCACTATCGATCAAGAGGTTGAATTCCACAAGCACGCGCGCCGCGCCTTTGCGGCAGCTGGGATTCCTTCCCAACGTACTCGCCTCATTGCTGGTCGCGCGCTGGACGTCCTGCCCCGTATGGCTGCCCGCGGTTACGACATGATGGTGATTGATGCACCCAACACTGAAATCCCCGATTATTTGGATCACGCGCTCCGTGTCCTGCGCCCCTGTGGACTAATCGTGATCGTCCACGCTCTCTGGCATGATCAGGTTGCTGATCCCGCGCAGCGCGATGAGCAAACCGTCATGATGCGAGAGATTGCAAAGGTTCTGGGAGCTTCTGAGGAGTTCATTCCCGCTATGCTCCCCGTTGGTGATGGCCTTCTTGCTGCAGTCAAACGACGCTGAACCAGGCCGCAACTTCTACTTTTCTGGCGCCCGTCGATCTCGTTCTCGCGATCTGCGGGCGCCGCTCTTTCGGGTTCCATTATCCAATTCGCATTGTATGTCTCACTTATTGGCAGCGTTGGCGCCCCCGCGCACCCCGCATTAGTATGAAAAACATGTTTGGTACTTCAGCATCGCAGATGTGGTGGTGGCTCCCCTAAGGGCGGGCCTCCTTTGACGTACCTGGAAATGATCAAGGCTCGCTCACGTGGCGGGCCTTTTTCGTTGCGCTGGCTCGCCGAGGGCAAGGGATAGGAACACAATGACACACGCAGACACACCCCACGTGATCTCGCGAGAGGTGCGCTACCACCCAGACGGCGGCGAGCTTTTGGCTTACCTGTGCGACAAGGGTTTGGTCCCCCAATCGGCCTCGGGCCACCCAACACGAGTCGTCCTTTTGGATAGCGCCGATATCGCTTCTAAACAGCACCTCACCACCATTGCAGTTCTTGATACTTCTGCGTCGATTCAATGCGATGGAGACTACGTGCGCATCACCTCAACCAACCCGGTTGATGGCCAAAGTGCACTCGACCAAGTCTGTGAGGCTCTCCCGAGTGCTCTACGCGAGCGGAAGGACACGCACGCTCTCTTTGAGCTTCCTTCCCTGCGCGAAGACGAGGCCGATGAGGAAACACGCTTAAAAGAGCGCGCAACCATGGAGCCCTTGCGAGTTCTCACCGATACTCCAATCGATCACCCGCACCTACCTTTGGTCGCCGGAACCGTTTCTTTTGATTACCTCGCAACATACGAATCCCTACCCGATGTCGACCAGGGTTTTAATTCCTGCCCTGATTACCTGTTCTTCCTTGCACGAATCATCTTGGTCGTCGACCATCCTTCTCAAAGCGCCAACCTTGTCGGAGCCTCACTCGACCGCGATTCTCTTGAGCAGCAAATCGATGCGCTTGCCCAGGCAATCGACCACGCTCCGCTGTCGACCGAGACGCCCACGGCCTCGGAAATGACAATCGATCCTTCATCGCAGCCTCTTATTGCACGCCCAACGATTTCTGATGATGACTTCGAGGCTCTGGTTACGACCATGCAAGAGCATATTGCTGCTGGCGATATCTACCAGGTTGTTCCCTCGCGCGGTTTTATTGCGGATTGCCCGAATGCCCTGAGAAGCTACCGCTTTTTGCGAGATGAGAATCCCAGTCCATACATGTTCTATATCGGCGCGGACAACTTCGAACTTTTCGGTGCGTCTCCGGAATCCTCACTGCTTCATTCAGCAAAGGACGGAACGGTCGCAATTCGCCCCATTGCCGGGACACGCCCCCGTGGCTTTGCCCCCGACGGCAGTATCGATCACGAACTAGATATTCGCTTGGAACTTGAATTGCGTTCGGATGCGAAGGAAGTTGCCGAGCACGTCATGCTCGTTGACTTGGCACGCAACGATGTCGCACGCGTTTCACAACGAGGAACTCGTCGCGTTGAACAGCTCTTGCGCGTCGACAGTTATTCCCGAGTCATGCACCTGGTATCTGAGGTCAGCGGCACCCTGGCAGAAGATTTGCACCCCTTGGATGCTTTCCGCGCGTCGATGACCATGGGAACACTGACGGGCGCTCCAAAGCTTCGCGCGGCAGAGCTCATTCGCAACTACGAAGGTCAGCGCCGCGGCTCATATGGTGGTGCAGTTGGTTACCTTCGAGGCGACGGCGAGCTCGATACCTGCATCGTCATTCGTTCAGCCTTTGTCAAGGAGGGACATGCGATCGTGCAGGCGGGGGCCGGAGTTGTTGCAGACTCTGTCCCCGCTCGCGAGGCTGAAGAAACCGTCCACAAAGCAAGCGCTGTTTTGCGCGCTTTGGCTGCGTCAACCGGGCGACCACTGGCCATTTCCTCAAATGCGGAAGAAAGCGAGTTCTAAGATGCGTGTCATTTTCCTGGATAACCGCGACTCTTTCGTCTACAACTTGGTGGATTTAACCGCCCGCGAGGCCGCAGTGCAGGTCTTCCGTAATACGACCCCAACATCAACGCTTCTCAAGGCACTTGTTCCGACCGAGGCCGAGCGCGTTGCGGGAGAACGTCCGCTATTGATTCTTTCCCCCGGTCCGGGGCATCCCCGAGGCGCAGGAAACATGATGGAGATCCTTGAGGTGGCTCTCCGTGAGAATATTCCGACCTTGGGGATTTGCCTGGGCTTCCAAGCAATGGTCGAGGCCTGCGGGGGCGTTGTCGGCCCAGTAGGGGCAACCCATGGGAGCACCGACCGCATTGAGCTTACCGAGGCCGGAATTCAAGATCCCGCCTTC
>CALIEP010000297.1 GCA_938022345.1 uncultured Actinomyces sp. | reverse complement strand
CGCAGTGCACTCTTCCACGCCTCGCTTCCCACTCTGGCGAAGAAGGTCGGCTCAAGTGGACGTGAAATACCGATCGTTGGACGGTCAGAAGGACGGGGATAAGCATCGCCGGGCTCTCCAAGCACCTCAATCGGAGGCAGAATACGCGAAAGCCTGAAACTGCGTTCATCACCTCTGTCAAGGTCATAGCCCTGAAGATAAATTGCTGAACCAGAAATGAGTAGGTTCCATGGCTCCACAGCGCGATGATCGGTTCCTCTGAGACTTCTATATGCAAAGGAAACAACACTTGCCGAAGTAATCGCTTGGAATAATGGAAGGACATGTTCAGCGCCCGAGAGATGAAAATCAATCGTAGACTTGCGATTTGCTGCCGAAGATGCCCGCAATTTTGTAGAAGCAAGTTCAGTTGTTGACGGATCATTCCATGCTGTCGAGGCTAGGTCAAGCAGCGAAACTTCTTCGAGTGAAAGCTTAAGCAGCTCGGGATTTGACCGGCGTAAGCGGTAAATGAGCTCATCACCACGCGGTTTAACCTCAATGTCAACACCAATTTTTTTGAGCGTCTCTTTATCGCGAGTAAAAGCTGAATCAAACGCAGTATCACTCAGTTTTCGGTAATGCGTCAGTCGACGAATCTGAGAACGTGAACGCCCGCGTTCTGCATAAGTCAGTTCAAAGAGCAGGTCAAGGATACGCACACTTGTATCGTTGCTCTCCACAATGCCCCCTCCTTGTGACAAGATTGATGCACGCTTTAGCCTAGTGCGCGAAAGGCCTTGCAGCTACTAAACACACTGTTCACCTATACTCGGGGAGAACACGATGCGAATTCTTCTATCGGCAAGCGATTTTACGAATGCCACTAATGGACTGGCTCGTTCAGCCCGCGACTTTTGCGCTGGTCTTCGCGCTCGCGGACACGAGGTACGTGTAATTTCTTATGGCGATTCTTCACATGTCGACTACCCTCTAGGGCGCCTCAGCATTCCTTTCCTTGACAGGTATATCAGCGCCGAAGACTTCAATATTGCTCGTCCCAACCGCTCAGTTTTCGAAGCCGCTGTGAGATGGGCGCAGATCCTCTATGTTGAAGATCCTCTTCCTGCAAATGCTCAACTTGTTCGTGTAGCACGGCGCTTCTCAGTACCTATCGTCGGGAGTTTTCACGTCTATCCAGAAAACTTCCTGGCTCCATTTCCTGCTCTCGATAGACCTATATTCAACCGAATTCTGTACTTCCTCTTCGATTACTCGGTGTATTCGCACTGCGATGCGATTCATGCACCGACAGAAGCAGTAAAGGAACGCTTAGAAGCCTTCGGATATCACACTCCTATTTCAGCTTTTTCCAATGGTCTACCATCGACCTCGATTCATTCTGCAGAATCAATAAATCATCGGGATTTGAATGTGGCCGATAGCAGATCACGTAATACCCGCGACGCAAAGATTCGTTTTACTTTAGTATCGACTGGGCGTTTGGTTTCGGAGAAGAATCATCAGGTACTTCTTCAAGCTTTGGCCTATTCACGTCACTCTCACAACATTGATCTTTATCTTGCCGGTAGTGGACCATTGGAGCGCGATCTACAGAAACTGGCAACTCCCCTAGCAGCTCACATTCATATTGGATTTATCCCGCATGACGAGCTGATTGCCTTGTTGGATTGCGCTGATATCTACGTTAATTGTGCGCTGGTCGAAATTGAAGGATTGGCCGCGCTTGAAGCGATGGCTCGGGGTTGCATGCCCATTATTGCTCGTTCTGCACAGTCGTCGACATGGCGTTATTCCTTGGATTCACGCAACGTATTTGATGCCCGTAATCCCAGAAGACTGGCTGCTCTTATCGATTATTGGCTTGAGCACCCCGTTCAGAGAGCTGAACTTTCTCAAAGATACAACTCGCTGGCACGCGACTTAGATATCAAGCACAGCATTGATGCGATTGAGGGCCTTCTTCTGCACACCCTTACGAATTACGAAAATAGTGATTCCCCCAGCCCGAATCTGTCCAAGCTGAGGGAATCGCTCTCTTAAAGCCGCAAAACTATGACTGCGGGATGTAATCGTTTGTCATCACTTGATCAAGAGTGACTTCATGCTCGAGAAGCCCCGAATTTGACGACATGAAGTTGATCATCTCTTGCCAACGATTTTGATCTTGTTCCAATGAAACCTTCGAATTCGCTCCCAAAATCAGTAGATTCGTCGCATTGAGAATCTGGGTGGCTGTGGAGCGCGTCTTATCGTCAGTCAGGGTAGTATCGCGCTTCTCAGTGGCAGCAAATGCCTGATCTGGATGCTCGACTGCAGCCGTCATCCCCTGTTGTGTTGCGCGAAGGATTTTCTTCAGCTTTTCGGGATTTTCCTTCGCCCACGTCGATGTTGTAACCAGGGAAGCTGAAACTAAAGGAATGGTGCAATCACAGTCAACAACACGAGTGTCGACGCCAGCAGCTGAAAGCTGAACAGCATCGTTGTTTGCAAAGCCCACAACTGCATCAACGTCTTTATTATTCAATGCAGAAACTTGGGTATAGCCAATGGATACAACACTGATATCAGCTGTCGTCATATGAGCACTGGCTAAGTACGCTTGGAGGGCAAGCCAAGAAGATCCATATTCCCCAGGAATTCCTACTTTCTTCCCCTTCAAGTCACTGACGCTCTTGATTCCTGTATCGGCCCGGGTCAAGATCACGTTGGGCTGCTCACGGTAGTACTGGCCCACCGAAATGACATCCATGCCTTGTGATCTGGCCTGGACTACCTCGTCGCCCGTCGCGAGGACGAGCTGTTCTTGCCCGCTCACAAGAGCCGTAAATACTCCTTCGTCATTCCCGTGATGACGGATATCGACCTTTACTCCTTCCTTGGAGTAATCGCCATTATCCTCAGCAAGATAAACACCGGAGAATTGAACATTTGGCACATAGGTTAAACCAATAACGGTCGTGTCAGATGATGACGAGGTGCTGGAGCAACCGCTCACCACAAATACTGCCGTAAGTAGACCGGCAATTCCACGAACAATAGGACGCATAATGCTCTCCAATAGTATGTCGCACCTAGTCGGTTTCAACCATCACGCGTGAGCGCTTTTCCCATGCGGACATGAGTGTGTAGATGACAACTGCCTGTATACACAGGAGAAGGATCACAACAAACATTCCTGCCGTATCGACATTCGTGCGCATCTGAGACAGGAGCATTCCCAGGCCCTTTCCTCCCATCACCATTTCCCCGACGACAGCACCGGTAATGGACAGAGTAAAGCCATTGCGAATGCCGGCAAGAATCGCTGGTGATGCAAGTGGAATCTCAATCTTGACTGCCATCGTGATCCCGGCTGCCCCATCAAGCTGTGCCGCCTCGCATACTTGGCGATCCAAGGAGCGTAAGCCAACCAGGGAGGAGATGAGAATGGGGAAGAAAGCAATCAATGCACAGAGCATCGAAATTGGAATCAACCCGTAGCCGAACCAGAGGACCAAAAATGGTGCCAAAGCAACTGCGGGTAAAGCCTGCGAGGTCCCTAAAAGGGGCTCAATAGCCTCGGCGATGGTACGGAAACGGAAGATCAGGTAGCTCAATGGAAGTGCAACGCACACACCAATGAATCCACCAACTAGGGCCTCGACTCCGGTTCGCGCGAAAGCGAGCCAAAGCGAAGGCTGTTGAACAAGGGAGTATCCTCGGGCGAGGACGGCGTACGGCGAAGGAAGACGCCACGCTTGA
>CALIEP010000296.1 GCA_938022345.1 uncultured Actinomyces sp. | reverse complement strand
TCTCGAAGGCAAAGGTAGAGATTGCTGACGCGGAAATTGCCGAGCAGGTCAAGGGTTCCAAGAACCTTCGTATTCACCCCAAGAAGGTAGGTGAAACCACCATTAAGCTCACCGACCCCAACGGCAAGGAATACCAGATTCCTCTCGAGGTTGTTGAAGGTAACAACTGACATTTATTCAATCTCGTCCCCGGGGCCAGGCTCAGCCTGACCCCGGGGCGTTGTTTTACCTACGTCATCAGACTCATATTCACGTACTTTTCATTGAACTTGTCTAGAAAATACATACATGAGGAATATTGACCTGTCTATGACCTACGTCATATATTATCGCCTGTCCGCAGATTGCAAAGGAGCATGAGGTGACAAGCATTTCCCCTCCGGTCTACGAACAGATCGCACAGACTATCAGACGCCAAATCCTGGACGGCGATCTCACCGCCGGTTCACGGATTCCTTCTGAGAGCATTCTGTGCGAGCAGTTCTCGGTAACCCGGGGAACAGTTCGCCGCGCACTCCAAGTCCTCGTCAGTGAGGGATATCTTCGGTACTACCAAGGTAAAGGAACCTTCGTTACCTCACAGGAAAACAAGCGTGTTTTGTGTGGATTCGGCTCGTTGACCGACCGCCTCGAGGGAACAAGCGACCACGCACGCGCACGCGTCTTGGATCACTCGGTGGTACTGCGTCAGAATCGGCCCTTCCTACGACTCAAGCGCCTTCGCTTGATTGAGAACGACAACGGCTCTTTCCCGGTGAGCCTCGATATTTCTTTCCTCCCGATTGATCTATTCCCCGGCATCCAACAAGTTGATTTCACCGATGCCTCGATCTATCACATCCTTCGCGATGCCTATCGGACAACTCCGAAGTTCTCGGTGGTTTCGATGAGCGCGCGAAGCATTGACCAAGAAACCCGAACAGTGTTGGGCGAACCCGTGGGAACGCGATGCCTGCTTCACGTCACAGGATCAACCTACGACCACAATGGTGCATGCATTGAAGACAGCGAAGTCACGTACTCCACACGCGTCCAGGCAACCATGACTATTTATCAGGTC
>CALIEP010000295.1 GCA_938022345.1 uncultured Actinomyces sp. | reverse complement strand
CCTGCGTTGATAAGAGCATCAACCAAGTCATTGAGCAGCGTGCGCTGCTGATAGTAAACAGGTTCGCTTTCGCGCGGGCTCATGACATAGTGGACGGCCATGCCTTTGAGAACCTGGATTTCCGCCCGGGTTTGCGCCGGAACAACAAGCTCCGCGCGATAGCGGCCCAGGGGTTCGTCTCCTGCAATTTCACGTGTGGCCGCAACTGTCGCGTTACAGAATCGGCCGATCAGTTCGCTGGTGAGGTCTTTTAAGGCGGCCAAATCCGCATATGAGCCACTGAAAGCACTGAGCCATTCGGGCATGGTCACCAGGCGCTCAAACGCCTGAACCAGATCGTCTTCAGAAACCGAGGTCCCGTACCATTTCATGGTCGAGTCAATGACACCCCGAGTGTGTGCATCGCTGCGCAAGTGCTCAAGATCCATCTTTCCGGTTGCGACCGCGTCTTCGACGTCGTGCACCGAGTACGCGATGTCATCGGAAAGATCCATGATTTGAGCTTCCAAGCAACGCGCCCCTGGAGTTACGCCTTTACGCATCCATTCAAAAGTTGGGCGATCATCGTCGTATACCGAATACTTCCTCAGGGATTTTTCCCGGTTCGGACCTTCGCCCTTCGCCCAGGGGTACTTGCAAATCGCATCAAGGGTTGCGCGCGTGAGATTCAGTCCAGCAGGGCCTTCCTCTGCGATGACCTTTGGCTCAAGGCGTGCAACGATTCGTAGTGTCTGAGCATTCCCTTCAAAGCCACCGATTTCAGCCGCAAGCTCGTTGAGCGCGCGTTCACCGTTGTGTCCAAATGGCGGATGGCCGAGGTCGTGGGACAGACATGCGGCATCGACAACATCGGGGTTGGCTCCCAGTTCCTTCCCCAGCTCGCGTCCCACCTGCGCAACCTCAAGGGAGTGAGTCAGGCGCGTGCGCACGAAATCGTCCGAGGTTGGCCCCAGGACCTGCGTTTTTTCACCCAAACGTCGCAGTGCTGAGGAATGCAGCACTCTGGCTCGATCGCGTTCGAAATCTGTACGCACAGAGGACTTTTGAGTCTCTGAAACATAACGGTCACGGTCTGCGGAGCTATACGGATACTGAGTGTGCACGTGATAAGCCTAACTGCTTCAACTACCCTTTCGATGCCCAAAACTGCAAGAATAGTGCTGTGAGTGCAACGAAGGGGACCCGGGTAGTAACGACGTTGGTTCATGCTGCCCGGAAAGGCACACACCCTTGGTGGTATTCACCTGCAATTTGCCGTATCCCCCAGCGCGTTGATCATGAGCTTGCTCAGCTGCTGAGCGAGGAAGCGATTCAGTTCGCTCGAGTGGGCGTAGATGCGCTACTCATTTCCCCGATTCCCCAAATGATCTGGGGAGTCAATCCGGAACTCGCTGCTCTTGTCAGGCGTTTCCATCGGGTCGGAGTCAAGATCATCGTCCATCTTCCTGGTTCAGCTTACTGGGATACACGCGATTTCAGTGGTCCTTACTCCGCTGACGAAACGGTGACGACTCTGCTTGGCCGCGTGCGAGCATGTGTAGATGCGGGCGTCGATGGCATTGATTTAGGGACGCTACCGCTCACGCACTATGGACCCAATTCAGCTGAGCGCCAAGAGTTCATGCATCTCTTGCGCGTGGTCATGGCCGAGGTGGCCAACACCGATACCTTGCCTATTCTGACCTCGAGTCTGCCCCACATGGACGACTCGGACTTGCAAGAGATTCTTCAAGATTCCTGGTTCCATCACCTGCGTAACGACACTTTTCTCGACATTGAGTGGAAGAACCCTCAGCTGTGCGATGCCATCGCCAATACTTATATGAACCGCGATCCTTTGGGACACGTGGCCGCATGGCCGACCCTTCCTTACGAGGATAGCGAGCTCCATCGTGCGCGAACTCTGTTTGCGCTCGCCCTTCCTGGAGCCGTTTACTTTGATTCGCCACCAAAAGACGCCATTTCTCCTTCCTTTGTCTTATTGATCCAGCAGGCGCTGCGTACCCGAGCTGAGCACGGAATGGGAACGGGCTCTCTTGCCCATGTACGAGGCCTCTCCTGGGCTGGTCCGGATTGCTTAGTTTATATAAGCGCTCAGGTTTTGGTTGTTTTCAACACCTCGGACTCCACTGTCGTTGTGCCTTCAGAGCACCGACCGCTTGTCGCAACGGGAGTTTTACCCACTCAGCTCAACAGCGATACCCCACTTGCACCCGGGCACTGTGCATGGTTTGAAACCGCACGGGTTCGACCTCGCTTTTTTGCCACGGAATAAGCACCTCAGTCCCTTTACACTTAGGGTACTGTTCCATCACACCTGGAGACCACGTGGACTTCATTAAGCGACTTCTCGCGATCTTTATCCAGGCCGCAGGCCAAAGCATGAAAGAGGAAATGGGTTCCTCGAAGGGACGCAAACGTTCCTCGTCGCGCTCACCCTCACGCTCCTCTTCCTCTTCGAGCAGTTCACACACTGCACGCAATTCCTCTTCCTCCGCCGCCCAGGCCTCGGGAAAGGGAAACAAAGTGTGGGATGTTCGCACGCACGGACTCCCTCCTTTCCAATACGAGCCAAATCCCGATGGGGATGCAGATCCCGGCGAGGTCGTGTGGACGTGGGTGTCCTATGAAGAGGACCCAACCCAGGGCAAAGATCGTCCCGTTGTCGTGCTTTCGCGAGTGCAGCAGGGGCTTGTTGTCGCCCAGTTGACGTCCAAGGACCACCGCAAGGATGCCGAGCAAGAAGCACATTGGGGACGCTACTGGTTCCCGATCGGAACCGGTGCATGGGATCCGCAGGGCCGCCCCAGTCAGGTGCGCTTGGATCGCCTACTCATTGTTGCCCCCGGCGATGTTCGCCGCGAAGGAGCGACCGTAGACCACTCAACCTACAATGCCGTGTGCGACGCTCTGCGTCAGCACTGGAATGCCTAACGACCACTTCCACCACAACACTGCGAGGACCCACAATGACCGATTCCGCTGAAATTGCACGCCTGAAGGCCGAGGCCGCGCAGGCAGCCGCCGAAGCAGCTGCCGCAAAGGCCGAGGCCGCGCAGGCAGCCCTCGATGCTGCTCTTGCCGCTCAAGGGGGCCAGGGCGACCAGAACGAGGCCGCGTCCCAGGCCGCCGCTCCCGCTGCCCCGGCCCAGGCCTCGGCAAGCGAAGGCGAACTGCAGGGCTACGCGGAGCAGGTCCGCGCGGGCTACTCCTTCACCTCGCCTTCAATGCGACTGGGTGCTTTCTTGGATGGCGATACTCCGGTTCCCGGCGCACCTGTAGGAATTCCGCTGGGACTAATGAACCGTCACTGCTTGGTTGCGGGCGCAACCGGTACCGGTAAGACGCGAACCCTGCAGCTGATGGCCGAGCGTCTCTCAGAAGCCGGAGTCCCCGTTTTCGTCACCGATATCAAGGGTGACCTCACCGGTCTGGCTCAGGCGGGTACCTCTTCAGAGAAGCTCCTCGCACGTTGCGCAAGCATTGGCCAGAACTGGGAAGGTAAGGCATTCCCCACGGAACTGCTAACTCTGGGTGGTCGCGGTGAAGGCGTGCCGATACGTACAACCATCACCGAATTCGGCCCGCTTCTGCTCTCGCGTGTGCTGGGCTTGAACGATACTCAGGCCTCGGCCCTTCAGTTGATCTTCCACTGGGCCGATGGTCAGCAGCTCGCGCTGATTGACCTCAAGGACCTGCGTTCGGTCATCGACTATCTGACGAACAATGACGAAGGCAAGGAAGAACTCAAGGGAATCGGTGGTGTTTCCCCGGCAACTGCGGGCGTGATCTTGCGCGAGCTTGCTGCTCTGGAGGCCTCGGGCGGCGATGTTTTCTTCGGTGAGCCGGCCTTCAATATCGCTGACCTTATGCGCGTGTCAATGGACGGTCGCGGCGTCATTTCGTCGCTGGAACTACCCGACTTGGGCAGCCAGGGCGCTTTGTTCTCGACCTTC
>CALIEP010000294.1 GCA_938022345.1 uncultured Actinomyces sp. | reverse complement strand
CCGCGCCTTCCGCACCGTAATTCCACACCGGACGCTCATCTTGTTTGATGACGTCCTTGAAGATCTCGGCAAGCTGAGCTTCATCCAGGGTTTCTTCTTCCAAAAGACGCTGGGCCAAGCGATCCAGAACCGCACGGTTCTTCGTCAGAATCTCCCAAGCCTCACGGGTTGCGTTATCCAAGAGCGCGCGCACTTCCTGGTCAACGACAGAAGCAAGCTCATCAGAATAGGCACGCTCAGCGCCTCGACCGGTACCATAACCGGTCATCGGGTCCGAATCATCCGCAGTCAAACGGACGTTACCCACGCGATCGGACATGCCGTATTCAGTAACGAGCGCACGAGCCTGAGAGCTGGCCTTCTGGATGTCGTTCGAGGCACCGGTTGAAGGATCGCGGAAGACGATTTCCTCGGCAACGCGACCCCCCATTGCATAGACCAGATCGTCAAGAATCTGATTCCTGGTCTTGGAGTAGCGGTCTTCGGTGGGCAGCACCATGGTGTAACCCAGCGCGCGTCCACGCGGAAGAATAGTAACCTTCGTGACCGGATCCGTGTAGCGCAATGCCGCTGCACACAGGGCATGGCCGCCTTCGTGATACGCGGTCACCAGCTTGTCGTGGTCATTCATGACACGAGTGCGCTTCTGCGGGCCGGCAATCACACGGTCAATGGCCTCGTCAATAGCGCGGTTATCAATCAAGTCAGCATTTGAACGAGCCGTCAGCAAAGCGGCCTCGTTCAAGACATTTGCCAGATCCGCACCGGTGAAGCCGGGAGTGCGCTTTGCGATCATGTGCAGATCGACATCATCGGTCAGCGGCTTGCCCGCAGAGTGCACGCGCAAGATTGCCTCGCGTCCCTTCAGATCGGGGGCTTCAACCGCAATCTGTCGGTCGAAACGGCCCGGACGCAGGAGGGCGGGATCAAGAATATCGGGACGGTTTGTCGCCGCGATGAAGATCAGGTTCTAGGAATCGTCAAAGCCGTCCATCTCAACCAGCAGCTGGTTGAGGGTCTGGTCGCGTTCATCAGAACCGCCACCATAACCAGAACCGCGGTGACGACCGATCGAATCAATTTCATCGACGAAGATAATCGCGGGAGCAACCTTCTTTGCGCGGGATACAAGATCACGCACACGCGAAGCGCCAACACCGACATACATCTCAAGGAATTCCGAACCAGCGATGGAGAAGAAGGGAGCCTCAGCTTCACCCGCCACAGCCTTCGCCAGCAAGGTCTTACCGGTTCCGGGAGGACCGTAGAGCAGCACACCGCGAGGAATGCGCGCACCGACCTTGCGGAACTTCTCGGGGGCAATCAGGAACTCGCGAACTTCTTCAAGTTCCTCAACGGCCTCGTCTTCACCGGCCACGTCTGCAAAGGTGACGTTCGGGCGTTCCTGGTTGAAGTCCTTGGTGCGGCTCTGGCCAAAGGGACCCATCATCTGGGATCCACCCATACGGCTCATAAAGAACCAGAAAAGCCCCATGACCAGCGCCAAGGGAAGGATCGCGGCAAGAGTTGAACTCAGGAACGAGGACTGCGGGTAGTACGCATCCCAGCCTTTACCGGGATTGGCCTTCTCAACCGACTCAACAATTGACTGCGATTGCGTGCGCGCATAGGTGAAGCTGATATTTCGCCCCAAGCTACGTTCGCGGTCATCGACACCGGTGGACTTGTGGGTCCACGGGTCCTTCAATACCAAGTTGACCTGCTGAGTTCCATCGTTCACGACGACGCGTTCAATCTGAGCTTCCTTCAGGATCTGAAGGCCTTCGGAAGTATCCACCGATTGCGGCTGGAACCACGTCCACAGGAAGAACAGGGCAATCACCAGGGGGAGCAATGGGATTGCAACAAGTCCCCAGGTATTCCTCTTCTTCTTGTTCTGAGTGTTATCTGCCATGGATTTACCTTTCAGCCGCCGTATACGTGCGGTGCCAGGGTCCCAACGAAGGGAAGTTGACGGTAGTGCTCTGCGTAGTCCAGTCCGTAGCCCACAACGAATTCATTCGGGATATCAAAACCGACGTACTTGACCTCGACCGGGACCTTGAGAGCTTCGGGCTTGCGCAGGGCAGCAGCAATTTCCACAGAGGCCGCGCCTCGAGCCAGAAGGTTTTCGCGAAGCCACGACAGAGTCAGTCCAGAGTCAATGATGTCTTCGACAATCAGGACATCACGGCCGGTGACGTCTGTATCGAGGTCTTTGAGGATACGGACAACGCCGGTCGACTTAGTGCCTGCACCGTAGGATGAAACAGCCATCCAGTCCATCGAGAGAGGCGTGTGGAGGTGGCGTGAGAGGTCGGCGACGACCATGACCGCGCCCTTGAGGACACCCACAAGAAGAATTTCTTTACCCTG
>CALIEP010000293.1 GCA_938022345.1 uncultured Actinomyces sp. | reverse complement strand
TGCGCTAGACCCCACCCAGGCAGTGGTCCAAGAAGCGCTGCAGTGCGGTGCAAATATGATTATCACTCACCACCCCTTGCTGCTCAGAGGGGCATCCTTCCTCAATGAAGAAAGTGCGAAGGGGCGGATCATCTCCGCACTGAATCGCCATGAGATTGCGCTTTTTAATGCTCATACCAATGGTGACGTCGCACAAGATGGCGTTGCGCAGGCCTGTGCGCAGGCACTGGAGCTGAGCGATATCGAAGTACTTTCACCCGAAGGCGTGAATGCTGATGGCCAAGCGATCGGTTTGGGAAGGATTGGCTCCATCAAGCCAACACCTTTGCGCGACTTCGCCTATACGGTTGCACGGGTGATGCCAAAAGGACCAACGGGCCTCTTTGTTGGAGGAGAACTTGACAGTCTCGTTCGACGTGTGGCGGTTAGTCCCGGTGCTGGAGACTCGATGTTTGATGCTGTACGTGCCAGTGATGCTGACGTATTTATTACCGCTGATCTACGTCATCATCCCGCCAGTGAATTCCTTGAAGATGGTGGCTGCGGTCTGATTTGTGCCAGCCATTGGGCAACAGAAAGCCTGTGGCTTCCTGTCCTTGCACAGAAACTGAGGGAAGAAGCACGCCGCTTGGCTATCACCTGCGAGGTGAAAGTCTCTACCATTGTCACAGAACCTTGGAGCCTACATCTGGATACGGAGGGAAGTTACCTGTGAAAGCGCCTCATCCTCAGCAACTTGTCCTGCTTGAGCTACAAAAGCTAGACCAGAAAGAATCTGCACTGCGCCACCGTCGCCAGGCTCACCCCGCACATGAGACAGTTCGAGAGCTTGCTGGACGTCTTGCTGACCTGCAACGCGCCGCGGTAACGCAAGGAGCCGTCATTTCAGACTGCGAACGTGAGGTGGCCAGGATCGAGGATGAGATCCAACGTGTCAAGGCTCGTCGGGATCGTCAGAATGAGCGTATCGAAAAGAACCAGGTTCCCCTGCGTGATATTAATTCGATGCAACACGAAATCGCTCAGATGGATTCGCGTATTTCCCGTCTAGAAGAAGAGCAGCTCGCTGCTGAAGAGCGCACGGAATCAGCACGCGCCGCCCGTGAGCAGATGAATGCGGAAGCTCAGGCTATTGAGGCGGATATCGAAGCAACTAAGGCTCGCTTCCTCGAAGAGGTCGCTCAGCTAGATGATGAGCTTCGCGGCGTGATTGCTCAGCGTCGTGAACGTGCTGGCCAAATTGATCCCGAACTTCTTGACGAATATGAGAGCGCGCGTTCAAAGAATGGGGCGCTCGCGGTGATCGAAGTCCGTGATGGCAACCCAATGGGCTTCGCAGAGCTCTCTCCTATGGAACTTGAGCGTATTCGCCTCACTCCCGCCGATGAACTCTACTTTGCCGAGGAAACCGGTCAGATCGTCGTGAGAACCCGAGCCTAGATCTTTTACTGGAGCTAGATCTCTCAGTCCTCGACTGTCACCAGCGTGAGGGTGCGCGTACTTCCTCCCTGGGAGGTAGCTTTTGCGGGGGAGACTTCGATTTCTTTCACATGACTTGTGGCGCCGCGTGCATCGCGAGATCGTAGCTTTGGTGTCACTTCGGCTAAGGCATCTTCCAAATCGCTAGCATTTTCAATTCCGCCGCATCGCAAAGCTAGTGCTCCGCTGAGCATTCCGCGCCATTTTTTCGCGTTGTGAGAGACAACGGAACGTTTTCCGTTCCGCAGGCGTTCAACGCGAACTTCCCACAGGTGTGCCCACGGCGCCAGACAGGCCTGCTTGTAGTCACTTGAGCGGCAATCAAGAACGAGCTTTTCAGAATAATCTTCTGCGAGTGCGCTGCCCAGGACTGACTTCCACAAGGAGGTGACGTTTCCAAGCGCGGGGAGCTTTGTTCCCATCGCAAGGCGGTGTAAAGGAATGAGGTCTGTTGGCTTCAGTGCACCAAATAGTCCTGAGAAGATCGTGATGTGTTGGCTTCCTTCCCCTGTCCATGCGCCTGGTTCTTGGGCGGTAAGGGCGTCGAATAGTACGCCGTTAAAAACTGCCGAGGCCGGTGCGCAGCTTTGAGACATCAGCGCTTGGTTGGCCTCAATTTCTGCTGAGTGACGAAGACTGGCATTGAAGATCTGATACGCCTGTTCTTCATCAGTGATTTGTGCACAGGCGTCGATGATCTTTTTACGCGTGTCTGTCAAAGACGGGAAAGAGAGTGCTGAGAGGCTAAGAGATGGACCTTCTCCAGGCGGGTTCTTTCCTTCAGATGGGGGCAGCCAAATTTCCACGCCTCCACACTAGTGGGAAACGCGCTAAAATTCCCTGTGCATGCCAGTCGACTGGGCGGCCGCGCGGCTTTTGTCTCGAGGAACGTCCGGGCTCCACAGGGCAGGATGGTGGCTAACAGCCACCCGAGGTGACTCGCGGGCTAGTGCCACAGAAAACAAACCGCTGCATAGAGCAGTAAGGGTGAAACGGTGAGGCAAGAGCTCACCAGCGATACGGGTGACCGTATCGGCTAGGTAAACCCCATCCGGAGCAAGACCGAGCAG